>DPSD01000169.1:489-6222 GCA_003538495.1 Accumulibacter sp. | reverse complement strand
GGCCATCGAGTTGAACCACCAGCCCGCAGCAATCTCGACCACCATCATCGCGGCGGTGATCCACATCACCACCCGCGTGCTGCGCTCGGCGGCCTCGTTGCCGGTATCAAAGATGTGCTCGTGTTTCCAGTTGGACAGGCTCTCGGTGTGCATGGTGGCTCTCACTTCAGGTAGGTGCGCAGAACGTCGATCAACTCATCGGCGCCTTGCGTTCGTTCGGCATCGCTGCCGATCTCAGGGTCGGCAATGTGCGTGCGGACATGCTCTTCGAGCACCTCGGCCATCAGCCCATTGATGGCTCCGCGCACCGCCGCGATTTGATGCAGGACTTCGGCACAGCCTTTCTCGGCATCGAGCGCACGCTCCAAAGCCTCGACCTGGCCCCGGATACGTCGCACCCGGCCCAACAGCTTGGATTTTTCACGGACGGTATGACTCATACTCCAACCCTAAACCATAGCATAGGGGGGTATGGTATCAGACGCAAAGGGAAACCGCCACCGGATGACTTGCAGCTCTCCGATGGCGTGCGTTCCTGCGGCTTTAGAACCCAGCGTTTATCGAGCGCCCGAGACATCCCCAGAATTTGTCACCTTCGCATCCGTCGGGCAAAATCCCTGCGGTTCAACGCCAAGTGCCGCATTGAACTTGCTGGACATATTCTGGAACGCCACCAGCGCCGTCAGCTCGATGATGGCATCGTCGTCGAAGTGTGCGCGTAGGCGTGCGAAGTGCTCCGGTGTGGTCTGTCGTTCAGTCCACGTCATCGCTTCTGCATACGCGAGCGCCGCTTTCTCCTCCTCGGAAAACTTCGTGCTGTCCTCGAACAAAGAGAGCTCGGCAAGTTTCGCCGGATCCACACCGCGCTTCAGCACGGTCGCCGAATTGATGTCCACGCAGAACTTGCACCAGTTGATCTGCGACACCCGCACGGTCACCAGAGATCGCAAAGCGGGCTTCAGCGGCGATGCCCGACGGTCGAGCGCGCCATAGAGCGTGGCCAGGGCGGCAAATACCCTGGGCGTACGGCCCCACAGCCTTGCTGGCTCGAGCACCGAACCGTAGCGCCGCCGCTGGTTCCAGAAGAAGAGCCTGACGTACCAGGGGAATCGATGATCCGGTGACGTTCGAACGAAAGCCATACTTTCTCTCCATGTGTCCGCCGGCAAACTCTGATCGCCCCCAGCGTCGTTGGCATCGATAAAGCATGAGGCATCGGTATGCACTGCCCTATCGCATGATCGAGTGCCGGATCGCTTGGCTCCCCTGAGCCGGCGCCATCTCCCGGAAGTCGCAACTCACCCACCCTGACGAACCGAACACCGGCAACTTGAGCGACCCAGAACTGACCGTACACCGAGACCCGTCATGACCGCTGCAGCGTGTTGTCGACAGGGTGACAAACGCATGAGCGGAATGTCATTCCCCGGTCAGCGGACTGTTGGCATGGCGCTCGTAAGATGGCATCAGCGTCGGACAAGAGGTGTCCGGCGTGATCCAACCCATGTCACACGGAGAACACCATGAAAAACAAATTGGCGAAATTTTCCCTGATCGCCGCCCTGAGCGTCACCGCCGCAACAACGGCCTTTGCTCACCAGGATTACTCCGAAACTCAAATTGAGCACTGGCTCACGCATGTTCAGGAATCCAAAGGTCAGCCGACAAGCAATCAGATGGCTGCCTACGGCTACGCTTCGCCCGGGGTCGCTGCGCGCACGTTGCAGGTCGACAACGGCACCCAAGCCCTCAACGTCGCGCGTATGGAGACCGTGCGCATCGACGCCAACGGCAAGAGCGTCACCTGGACATTCGACACCCTCGGAAGCCGGCCATTTCCGCTTTCGAAGATCCTCCCGGGTACTCAGGACGTGACGGTCTACGTAAATGAAGGCGCTGCCTATAGCGGTGGCTGACACGGGAGCCTCCCGTAAACGAGGCAAAAACCATTCGTTCGGCTCGAAGCCCACCAGGGTGCCGAACGAAGACTTCGCAATACGACTTCAATCAACTCCAGGAGAACGAAAATGCTGAAAAAACTATTGATGGCTGCCGCACTGAGCGCCATCGCCGCGTCTGCTATCGCCGACAATGCTGCCCGCGCGCAAGCCGAGCAGACGATCGCAATGAAGGATGGTTCGACGCTGTACATCTTCAAGGGCGGCAAGATGGCCATGGAAGACAAGCTCGGGCGCGCCACGCGCATGGAACAGGGCGTCGTGATGGAAACCAAGGACGGCCAAAAGCTGATCATGCACGGCGATGAGGTCGGTCGGCTCGCGCCTCTGCTCAAACAAGACCACAGAGGCGCCTAGCCAGACGGCTAACTCTGCCCACTAACCAGCGGCTCCTACGGGGGCCGCTTTTGCAGTACGAGAAAAATCAAGCTACTTCGTTTGCTGGCTGTGAGGTTTGCACCCTGGGACATTGAGCAAGCGACCTGGTGGTGGTCTGCGCAGCTGATCCTGTTCGCGTCTAGTTGTTGGTTACAGCCACCTTGCCGACCATGCCGGCCTCAAGATGACCCGGGATGAGACAGGCAAAATCCACCGTCCCGGCCTCTCCGAACTGCCACACCAAACCGCCACGCTGTCCTGGCTTGAGAGTGATCATGTTGGCCTCGGCGTGCTGCATATCGGGCATCTTGCGCATCATCTCGGCGTGTTCCTTGAGCTCCGCCATCGAGCCCAGCACCAGTTCGTGCGCCAGCTTGCCCTGGTTCTTCACGAAGAAACGGACCGTCTCGCCTGCCTTGACGGTGATCTTGTCGGGAACGAAGCGCATCGAGTCATCAAGGGTCATCTGGATGGTGCGCGTGACCTTGGCCGGGTCACCCGCCTGGCCGGAGGCCGAGGCGTGCTGGTCACCAGGCATGTCGGCCACGTCGTGCATGTGCGTTGCGTGGCCGCCCGCATGATGATCGCCGGCGGCCACGGCCAGCGCAGGCACTACGCTCAGCAGGAGAAGAGTGAGTAGCTTGTTCATGCTTGAATCCTTTTTTCTTGGGGTCAATCACTGTTGTCGGGATATTTCGCTGTAAATCGCTCGTTGACGCTCAGAACCAGAAGCGCACCCCGGCAACCCACAGGGTTTCATTTCTTGGCGCCCCCTCGGCGCGAGCAATGTCGGCCGTCTGACCGAACTTCCCGGCCCATTCGACGCCGACGTAGGGCGCGAACTGACGGGAGATCTCATAGCGCAGGCGCAGGCCGGCAACGGCGTCCGAGAGACCGCTGCCAATACCGCGCGCTTCGTCGGATTTGCCGTAGAGGTTGGCCTCGATACGCGGCTGCAGTACCACGCGCTGGCTCAGCAACAATTCGTACTCGGCGCTCAGGCGCAGCGCCGTGCGTCCCTGCTCGCCAAGGTAGGCGGTGGCGTCCATCTCGAACCAGTAGGGAGCGAGCCCCTGCACACCGAAAGCGGCCCATGTCCGATCGGGGCCTTCTCCCGAATCGAAACGCACGCCGAACTGCGAATCCCAGTAGCTGGCGATGGCGTGCCCCCACAGCACTTCGGTGCGCGCGTCCTCGAGCCGGCTGTCGGCGTAGTCGCCTTCGGCCTTGATGACCAGACGATTGTAGGTCGTACCGAGCCACGCCTGCCCCTCGTAGGAAGTGGCATCACCGTCACGGCCGTAGGCGCGCTCCAGTCGGTCGAAGAGTACGGCGCCGAAGACGTGCTCATCGGCCAGCCGCAGTTGCCGCGGGCCGGGAAGCGCGTACTCGCCCTCGCCCAGGGTGAAGCCGTCCGAATAGGCGTTCGGGTCGCGTGCGTCGGCCGGGGCGCTGCCACCCTGCATTTGCATGTCACCGTGGTCCATGCCCGCCATATCGCCGGCGGTACTTGCAGGGGATGTCGCCTTCATCGGCTCCTTCCCGGCGACAGGCGGCGAGGCGTCGTGCCCCTGGTGCTGCTCGTGGCTCATCCCCTGCATCGGCATGGTCTGCGTCGCGGCAGGAGTGTCGGAAGCGGCGGGAGCGGCTCCGTGATGTCCGGCGTGCCCGTCCTGCGCCCAGGCGTTGGCGGCACCCAACATGGCGACGATTACGGCTAGCGTTTTGAATCGCGGCATGCTGTTCTCCGTTCTGATTGACGCGCTCATGTCACCACCACTTCGCGGAACATGCCCGCATCCATGTGGAACAGGAGGTGGCAGTGCCAGGCCCAGCGCCCGAGGGCGTCGGCGGTGACCAGGAAGCTCAGGCGCTGCGCGGGCTGTACCGGAATGGTGTGGCGCCGCGCCTGAAAGCGGCCGTCCGGCGATTCCAGTTCGCTCCACATACCGTGCAGGTGCATCGGGTGGGTCATCATGGTGTCGTTGTGCAGGATGACTCGCAGCCGTTCGCCGAAGTTGAAATGAACCGGGGTGGACTTGCCGAATTCGAGGCCGTCGAGTGACCAGGCGTAGCGCTCCATGTTGCCGGTCAGATGGAGTTCGATCTCGCGTTCGGCGCCGCGCGGATCCATCGGACCACCGATGGTCGACAGATCGGCCAGCGTCAGTACCCGGCGGCCGTTGTCGCGCAGGCCGATGCCGGGGTCGTCGAGATTGGTGCGCGGCATGTCCACGCGCATGTCGGTACTCGGGCCGTACTCGGTGCGCGCGTGGCGGACGGTGCTGCTGGCCGCCGCCGGGCCGCCCATCGCCATGCCGTGCTGGCTGTGATCCATGGCCATCGCGCCGTGCTGCATGGCGCCTCCGGAGCTGTGATTCATCATTCCGCCCGCCCCGTGGTCCATCATTCCACCGGCACCATGATTCATGCCACCCATTCCCGCCATGGCAGTGCCGCCACCCATGGCGCCCATCATGTCGGCCATGGTCAGCCACTCGGCTGGATCGAGCGCGGGAACGGTCGCATTCAGGCCTTCGCGTACGGCAAGCGTTCCGCGGGCATAGCCCGTACGGTCCATCGACTGGGCGAAGATCGTGTAGGCGTCGTCCTTCGGTTCGACGATCACGTCGTAGGTTTCGCCGGGACCGAAGCGGAACTCCTCGACGCTCACCGCTTCGACGTCGATGCCGTCGGATTGCACGACGGTCATCTTGAGGCCTGGGATGCGCACGTCGTAGAAGGTGTTGCCGGCCCCGTTGATGAAGCGCAGGCGCAGGCGCTCACCGGGGCGGAACAGCCCGGTCCAGTTGCCGGCCGGCGTGGTGCCGTTCATCAGATAGGTGAGCGCCGCCGCCGATAGATCGGCCAGGTCGGTCGGGCTCATGCGCATCTCGTTCCACATCTGGCGCTTGCCGACCGCCGCCTGCAGTCCTTCGCGCGAGGCGTCGCGGAAGAACTCGACCGCTGTCGGCTGATTGTAGTTGTAGTAGTCGCTCTGCGTCTTCAGCTTGGCGAAGACCTGCATTGGGTCCTGGTCGGTCCAGTCGGACAACTGCACGACGTAGTCGCGATCGGCACGAATGCTTTCCCCGTCACGCGGCTCAACGACGATCGCGCCGTACATGCCGGTGATTTCCTGCATGCCGGAGTGCGAGTGGTACCAGTAGGTACCGCTCTGCTCGAGGCGGAAGCGATAGGTGAAGGTCTCTCCCGGCGCGATACCGGGATAGCTGATGCCGGGAACGCCGTCCATCTCATAGGGCAGGATGATCCCGTGCCAGTGGATTGACGTCGCCACCGGCAGGCGGTTGCTCACCCGGATGGTGACCTCGTCGCCCTCGCGCAGACGCAGGGTCGGTGCGGGAATCGATCCGTTGATGGTCGTCGCCATGCG
>DPSD01000169.1:0-226 GCA_003538495.1 Accumulibacter sp. | reverse complement strand
CGTTGATGGTCGTCGCCATGCGTGGCGTGCCGGTGAAGTTCGCGGCGGTCTCGGCGATGACGAGATCGATGTTCGACCCCGAAAGTACCGGCGCGGCGCCGGTCGACGTGCGGCCGTCAGCCGCGAACGCGGCGGCGAAGGACGGCAATCCGGCGAGCACGCCGCCCGCCACAAGCCCTTGAACGAATCGCCGCCGAGGGATTTTCGGCAGACCGAGAGAAAGCGG
>DPSD01000167.1 GCA_003538495.1 Accumulibacter sp. | reverse complement strand
CCTGGTCGCGCGGAATCACCATGTGGGGATGATCGGCCAGCAGGTGCTCCGTCGCCGGCAAGGGTTGTACCGGCGTATCGGCAAGGCGCCCGTGCTCATCCGCGGAAATGCCGATCCGGTCGTCGAAATGACGCAGCCAGGTGCGTGCGCCGATTTCGCGCAGCCGTATCACCTTTTCGCTAGCCATCAGGTCGCAGCCGACGTTGCACTCGGCAACCAGGGCGAACTCCTCCTGCAGCGCCTGCTTCGCCGCCTCGGCCGCGCGGTTGGCCACTGCCGGGTCGGCACCTGCCAGCAAAGCCTCCAGGCGGTGGATCTCGGCATCCCGCCACAACACCTCGAAGCGCGTGCGTACCTCGTGGATGCGGTTGTGGATCATCTCCAGCTTGACCGACTTGTCGATGATGTGATCGGGTACTGCGATCTTGCCGCAATCGTGCAGCCAGGCCCCGGTGCGGAATTCCCGCCACTCATCCTCGTTCTTGAAGGAGAAGTCGGCCAGCGGCCCCTCGGTCTGTGCGCACGCCGCTTCCGCCAGCATGACGGACAATTCGGGAATGCGCCGGCAATGTCCCGCGGTGTAGGGACTGCGCGCATCGATGGCCATGGCGATGACGCGCACGATGCTATCGAGCAGCACCACCTGCTCGGTTATCAGTTCATTCACGTCGAGCGAGATCGCCGCCTGCGAAGCCATCGCCTCCAACAGGTCGACGATGCCATTGCTGAAGGGAACGATTTCACCACTCTCCGGGTCGATTGCGTTCATGAACTGGAGCACGCCGACCACATCGCCGTTGCGCCTCAACATGGGGATGGTCACCATCGACACCGTGCGGTATCCGGTAGCGGCGTCGAAACACCGCGTGCCGCAGAGATCGAAACGCGTTTCGCGGTATACGTCCTCGATGTTCACCGCCACCTTGTTCAACGCGACATAGGTGCACACATGGTTTTCGCAGGGAGCACCGGTCTTGGGATCATGGAGCGGCAACTCCTGGCTGGGCAAGGCATCGTCGCGGGAGCGAATGACAAAGCGCAGGAAGTTTTGCTCGGTGAGCAGATAGAGCGTGGCCGCATCGCAATTTGATAGCCGCTTGCCGCTCATCAGAATGTGCGAGATCAGCCGGTCGTGATCGCGCTCGGACGACAGGAGGATACCGATTTCGACCAAGGCATTCAGCCGGTCCTGGGACGTCTTCAGCGCGGCGGACTTACACGGGTGATGCATTGCTTGCCCCTTCCGAAGGACGGATTTTCTCTTCGAACTGGCTAACGACTTCATCACTGGCAGCAGCGGTATCAGCCTCTCCAACGAGGGATCGGAAATCTCCAAGGACGGCCACCGAGAGTGTAAAGGATTGGCAGGAAAGGAAGGGCACGAAGGACACGAAGAACAGGCGCCGTCAACCCAGAAGATTCCACGATACCCCGTTATATGCAGCAATACCGTGAGATTTTGCCTGAAGGAAAGGAGATCGAGCAGCACTTGGGCCTGGCGATGCGGGTGGTTCCGTGCGCGTCGTCCAGCACGATAGATGCCGGTAGTGANNGCCAAACCAGTTCTGCCATTGCCCGGCCAGCCAGTGGTCGAGACGCGTCACCGGGATCAGTACACCGACGGCGATCACCGAACCCGGTACCGCGTAGCCCAGGCTGACCAGACGATTGAGTGTCGGCGCCAGCAGCCCGTTTGACAGGCGCGCACCATAGGCAAGCAGCACCGCCAGGGCAACGGCGATGATCGCGGTCAATCCTGCGAGCAGGAAACTGTTGCGCGCCAGAGCGACGAAATGCGCGCCGAACTGCGCATCGACGTCGGTTAGCGCCAGTCGCAGCAGCAGCCAGGCAGGCAGCAGAAAGCCAATGCCCAGCGGCACGGCGCAGCTTGCCATGGCCAGCCAGCCTCGCCAGCCCGGCAAACGCTGACGGGCGATCGATCGCCGGCGTCCGCTGGTGTTGTGAAAACGCGAACGACCGCGTGAAGCGTGTTCGATCAGCAGCAGCACGATGACGAAAGCGAGCAGCGCCGCTGCCAGTTGCGCGGCCGCAATTCGATCGCCAAGAGAGAACCAGGCACGATAGATGCCGGTAGTGAAGGTCTGCACGCCGAAGTGGGAAACCGTCCCGTAGCCGGTGAGTGTTTCCATCAATGATCAAAACCACTGCCGGTGTGACGGGGCCTGCACGTCAGCAGAAGATCGCATAGCTGTGTTACGGTCGGTGTGGGCTGGCCGAGGAGCGCAGCCTCGCGCCGATCTCACTGAGTACGTCCAAGGGGAACTGCCACGCTTTTGCTTTTCTCCAACCGACACGCGGGTATGCCCAAGCTGCTCACTCGATTGGGCGCACACGGCGCTTGCTTACTTGGCGGCAGCTCAGGACATTTGCGTAAGCAATCGCCGTGGAACTGACCTCGGAGTCCACTTCCAGCCCGTCCCCTGAGGAGTACCCCAGGGCCGGGCTGAATGTCGTCCGGCAAACCCTCTCAGTGGAAATGGACCTGATCGGCGCCTCTGACCGCGCCAACCAGATTGGCGCCGACGACTCGCGAGAACACGGTGACGAGAGCGACGATGCCGACGAATATCCCCAACCACATCAGGCCATCCATATTCACGGTGGCGGCTGCCACAGCAGCTGCGGCTGCAGCCACAGGCTTGACGTAAGCCGGAACGATACCGGGGAATACGTACGTCCAGAGCATGTGCAGGATACCGATGATCACCACCAGGAAGACCGAATGCTTGAAGGTGAACCGGAAGATCTCGGATTCGCGACCGACCAGGCCTGTGGCGCCCGTGGCAACGGCAATCGATTGCGGCGAGATCATTTTCCCGCACACGCCGCCGCAGGTGTTGGCCGACATCGTGATCACCGGGTCGATGGCGAGCTTCTCGGCGGTGACCGCCTGGAGCTTGCCAAACAAGGCGTTGGTCGATGTATCGGAACCCGTCATGAACACTCCCAGCCAGCCGAGAAGACTGGCGAAGAAGGGGAAGGCCGCGCCGGTCGTGGCAAACGCATAACCGAGCGTGATCGCCATGCCGGAAAAATTCATGATGTAGGCAAAGCCGAGGATCGTCGCAATGGTCACGATCGGCCACTTGAGGGTCTTCAGCGTATCGCCGGCGACGCCTGCTGCCGTCTTGAGGGATGCGCCCATGACCATGATCGAGAAGAACCAGGCGAACAGAATGGCCGTGCCGGCGGCGCTGAGGAAGTTGAAGTTATAGACCGCAGGCTTGGGCTTGCCGACCTGATCGATCACCATCTTGTCCAGACCGGAAATCGGTATGGCGTAGTCGAAGATCATCTTGGTCGTCTGGTTGAGCGCTTGATTGACCGGCTTGATGCCCCAGGCGCAGACGAAGAGCGACAGGATGATGAAGGGAGCCCAGGCCCGGAAGATCTGACCGCCGGTGAACTTGAGCGCTTGTTTGCCCAGGCTCTTGGGTTCATCGGCGAAGTGCCAGCTCTCTTTCGGATGCCAGACCTTGAGGAAGGCGACGGTGCAGACGATCGACGCCAGCGACGCGATGATGTCGGGAAGCAGCGGTGCCGTGACCGGCGAGTTGGCCGAGAAGAATTGCGCAATGGCGAAGGAACCACCGCTGACCAGGCAGGCGGGCCAGACTTCCAGACCCTTCTTCCACCCCGACATGACGACGACGAGATAGAGGGGGATGAAGACGCTGACGATCGGCAGTGTCCGGCCGACCATCTGGCTCAGCGCGAAGTCGGGAATGCCCGCGACCTGCCCGCCGACCACGATCGGAATTCCGATCGCACCCCAGGCGACCGGCGCCGTGTTGGCCAGCAGACAGATGGACGCCGCATAGAGCGGGTTGAAACCGAGGCCGGCGAGCATCGCCGCCGTAATCGCCACCGGCGTACCGAAGCCGGCGGCACCTTCGATGAAGGCACCGAAGGAAAACGCGATCAGCAGCGCTTGCAGTCGCCGGTCGTCCGAAATCGACGCCAGCGAGTTCTTGATCACCTCGAACTGGCCGGTCTTCACGGACATGTTGTAGATGAAGAGCGCTGTAATGACGATCCAGCAGACCGGGAACAGCCCGAACGCGCCGCCGTACAGCGTCGCCAGCGCCGCCAGATCCACGGGCATCTTGTAGACGAACACCGCGATCAGGATCGCCAGTCCGGTGCCTCCCATTGCCGCGAACTGGCCCTTCATGCGCTTGATTGCCAGTGCCCAGAACAGGAAGAAGATCGGGATTGCCGCGACCAGCGCGGACAATCCGATGTTGCCGAGCGGATCAACATTCATTTGCCATGTCATGGGAGTCTCCTTTGTAATAAGCCACGCATGTGGCTGTTGTGACCACGGTCGCCAGGGCTCAGCAGGCTCCCATGGTTTCCGTGCGACTGCACTCCTCGAGCAGGTAGGCAATGGAGCGGTAGGGGCGGCTGGTTTCGGCGGTGAGGCCGATTTCGCAGGTGCGGTTGGTCGACACTCCCTCGCAGCAGTTGGCGGGTAGTGCCTCGTGTACCTTGCGCAGGGCGTGCACGTTGAGTTCCGGGACAACGAAGCCGCGGTCGCCGGCGAAACCGCAGCAGGTGACGCCGGCGGGCTCGACGATTTCTTCGGCACAGGCCGCGATCAGGCGGCGCAGCTTCTGCGCTTTGATGTAATAGGCATCGTAATAACCGTGCGATAGCACATAGGTGCCGATCAGAATGCGCCGTTGCACTTCGGGGCCGAAACCTTGCGCGCGCGATTTGCGACG
>DPSD01000686.1 GCA_003538495.1 Accumulibacter sp. | reverse complement strand
CCGCCCGGCCCCGTCTTGCCGCTCGCCGCCGGCGCCGCCGCAATGTTGGCGAGTGGCGGGGTAACGGAAGCTGCCGCAGGGCGATCAACGGCGGGAACGACGGTGCGAGCATCAGCCGAAGCGTCCGCGGGTGCATCGGCCACCGTCACCGGCTGGACCGGCGTCACCGGCTCGACCGATTCCTTCTTCCTGACCGGCACCGGCTCGGTAAACTGCTGCCCCGTGCTCGGCGAGTCATCGGGCGCGTTGGCGTAATCAAACAGCGCCAGCGCACCGAGGAGCGCCAGGATCATCAGCCCGGCCAGACCCATCCGTCTGAGCAGCGAGCGCTTGAGATCGGCTGGTTCTTCTCCCGAACCGCCGGCAGCCGCCAGCGGTAGCGGCGCCGGTCTGGCACCGACCGCCTGGCTGTTGCTGCTTCCCTGTCGCGTCGCCATCGCCCGCGCCCCTCTGCTAAGGACCATCGTTGCGATTGCGCACCAGCGCCACCACCAGGTCGGCCTCGGCGCGCGCAATGCCGCAGTGGCGCGCGATGGTGCCGGCGTCCTGGCCCTGGGCCGCCATCTGCATCGCGTCGTTGTACAGCGGTGTAGCGGCTGGCGGCGACCCGGAGACCTGCGCCAACTGGTGTCGGAAGTCCTCGCGAGCGGTCTGCAGGTTGCCGCGCAACTCATCGAGCTCGCAACGCAACTGATAGACATCGCGTTGGAGGGCATCGATCAGCGCCTGCCCCGGGATCTCCGGCGGCGGCTCGTTCCAGGCGAAGGCCGGCTGGGCGGATTCGACCAGTGAAGGCAACTCGGCTTCGGCTACCGGCGTTTCCGGAACGACAGGGGCGGCCGACCCGGCCGCGGCGACCGGTAGCTCGGCGGCCACCTCCGCCGCTGACTCCGCTTCCTGGATGCCGCCGTAAGCGGCCAGCGCCGACTGTACGTCCAGTGGCGGCACCGCGGCGCCGCGCAACTCGCCCTGTAGGCGCCGCATCCGCAGAAAAATCACGATGATATAGGCGACCAGCAGGACGATGATCGCGATCAAAGCTTCGCGCCAACCCAGACTGCCCAGTAGCTCGAGATCCATGGCGCGCCTCAATGACCGTGTTTGCCGGACATTATGCCAGACACTTGTTCCGCCTCAATGGCCATCGTGCGCGGCGGGACGACCAGTTGCTAGAGGAGCGCTTCGAACAGCCCTGCCGCGCCCATCCCGGTACCGATGCACATGGTCACCATGCCGTATCGCTGCCGGGTGCGCTGCAGCCCGTGCACCAGCGTCGCGGTCCTGACCGCACCGGTCGCGCCAAGCGGGTGGCCGAGCGCGATCGCGCCTCCGAGTGGGTTGACCTTGGCCGGATCGAGATCAAGCGTGCGCACTACGGCCAGTGCCTGCGCGGCGAAGGCCTCGTTCAGCTCGAACCAGTCCACCTCGTCCTGCCGAATGCCGGCCTGTCTGAGCACGCGGGGAATGGCTTCGACCGGGCCGATACCCATGATCTCGGGAGCGACGCCGGCCACCGCGAAACCGGCGAAGCGCGCCAGCGGACGCAAGTTGAACTGTTTGAGGCTCTTTTCCGAAACGACCAGCACCGCCGCTGCCCCGTCCGACATCTGCGAGCTGTTGCCGGCGGTCACCGAACCACGCGCGGCGAACACCGGCCGCAAGCGGGCAAGGCGCTCAATGCTGCTGTCGGCACGCGGCCCCTCGTCGGTCTCGGCCAGGTACTGCCTGACCTGCACTTCACCTGTCTGCAGGTTCGGCACGCGTGCGGTGACCGCGTACGGTGAAATCTCGGCCTTGAAGTGGCCGGCAGCAATCGCCGCACAGGCCTTCTGGTGCGAAGCGACGGCGAAGGCGTCCTGGTCCTCGCGCGATATTTTCCACTGCGCAGCGACCTTCTCGGCGGTAAGCCCCATCCCGAAAGCGATCGAGTAGTTCTCCTCCTTCTCGAAGATGGCCGGGTTGAGAGCAATCTTGTTGCCCATGATCTGGTTCATCAGCGACATCGTTTCGGTGCCGGCGGCGATCATCACCTCCGCTTCACCCAGGCGGATGCGGTCGGCCGCCATCGCCACCGCCTGCACGCCGGAAGCGCAGAAGCGGTTGATCGTGACCCCCGGGACGGTGTTCGGCAGGCCGGCCAGCAGCAGGCCGATACGCGCCACGTTCATCCCCTGCTCGGCTTCGGGCATCGCGCAACCGACGATCACGTCCTCGACCAGCGCCGGGTCGATCGCCGGCGCCTGCGCCAGTACCGAAGCGATGGCGTGCGCCAGCATGTCATCTGGACGAACGTGTCCCAACATGCCTTTGCGCCGGCCGACCGGCAGCCGCGTGGCCGCGACAATGTACGCCTCCTGAATCTGTTTGCTCATGTTCGGTTCTCCTTGCTCGCTCGGTTGCTCAGTTACGTAGAGGCTTGCCGGTTTCCAGCGTGTGCCGGATACGCTGCTGCGTCTTCTCATTCTTCAGCAGTTCGACAAAAAGCTGACGTTCGACGCTCAACAGCCACTGCTCGTCGACCAGTGATCCGGTCTCGACATCGCCGCCACAGAGCGCAGTTGCCGCCGCCCTGGCCACCACATAATCGTGCGCGGAAATCATCCCGCCTTCCTTCATGTTGGCAAGCATCATTTCGCAGTTGGCGATACCGGTACGGCCGGCCACCTTGATCCGGCGCGGTGACAGGCGTGGGTAATAGCCCGACTCGGCCAGACCGCGTGCCTCACGCAGGGCAATGTAAAGCAGTTCGTTGGCGTTGAAGACGATCGTGTCCGAGCTAACGGCGAAACCCAGTTCCCTCGCCTGCGCGCCGCTTTTCGACACCGTCGCCATGGCGATGGTCATGAACACCGGCTGGATGAACTCGAACGGGTCGTTGCCGGCGGTCTTCGCCGCGTGCTCCGCGGCGCGGATGGCGAACTCCTTGCAGCCGCCACCCGCCGGGATCAGACCGACGCCGGCTTCGACCAGGCCGATGTAGCTCTCGAGCGCGATCACCCGTTTGGCGGCGTGCATCAGGAACTCGCAACCACCGCCCAGCGCCATGCCCTGCACTGCGGCGACCACCGGCACCTTGGCGTACTTCAGCGCCATCGAGGTGTTCTGGAACTCGGCAACGTATTGTTCCAGGAGGTCGAACTGGCCAGCAGCGATCGCTTCGGTGACTTCCTTGAGGTTGGCGCCAAAGGCGAACGGCGCTTCGTGCCACAGCACCAGCGCACAGTACTCGGCCTCGGCGCGGGCAATCGCTTGCTGCAGGCCGACGATCACATCGCGGCCCAGGGTATGGTTTCTGGTCTTGATGCTGACGATGGCGACGCCGTCATCGAGCTGCGGCAAGGTCCACAAACGCACACCTTCGTTTTCCCACACCGTGCTGCCGACGACCGCCTGCTCACTCAATACCCGCTCGGGAAAGACCTGTCGCTGATAGACGGGCAAGGCCGAGCGTGGCTGATAAGCGTCGGCGCTCGCCGAGTACGATCCCTGCGGGGTGTGGACGCCGGCGCCGGCTTGTGCGACCTGGCCGAAGACCCACGCCGGCAGCGCTGCCCGGCTCATCGCCCGACCGCCGTCGACGTCGGCCTTGACCGCCTCGGCAATCTCCTGCCAACCCGCCGCCTGCCAGCTCTCGAACGGACCCTGCGCCCAGCCGAAGCCCCAGCGCATGGCAAAGTCGAGATCGCGGGCGTTGGCGGCAATCTCGGCGAGGTGGAAAGCGGCGTAATGGAAGATATCGCGGAAGATCGACCACAGGAACTGCGCCTGCGGATGGTCACTGGCGCGCAGCTGCGCGAACTTCCCGGCCGGATCGCGGTTCTTGAGGATCGCCAGTACGCTCGGGTCGATGTCGGCGGCGCTCTCACGGTAGTCCTGCGCAGCGAGGTCGAGGACCTTGATCGCCCGGCCGTCTTTCCTGAAAATGCCGCAGCGCGTCTTCTGCCCCAGCGCACCCTTTCCGATCAACGCCGCCAGCCATCCCGGGACGGCGTAATAGGCATGCCAGGGATCGTCGGGCAGGGTATCCTGCATGGTCTTGATGACGTGCGCCAGGGTATCGAGCCCGACCACGTCGGCGGTACGATAGGTGGCACTCTTCGGGCGGCCGATGATCGGCCCGGTAAGCGCGTCGACGACGTCGAAGCCAAGCCCCAGGCGCTGGGTATGATGCATCACGGCGAGCATCGAGAAGACGCCGACGCGGTTGGCGACGAAGTTCGGCGTGTCGAGCGCGCGAACGATTCCCTTGCCGAGACGCGAGACCAGCCAGGATTCGAGATTGTCGAGCAGTGCGGGATCGGTTCGCCGCGTCGCGATCAGTTCGACGAGGTGCATGTAGCGCGGCGGATTGAAGAAATGAATGCCGCAGAAGCGCGAACGCAGCGCCTCGGGCAGCGCTTCCGACAAGCGGTTGATCGACAGGCCCGAGGTGTTCGAGGCGATGATCGCGTCGGCCGAGACGAAGGGCGCGATCTGCCGATAGAGGTCGTCTTTCCAGTCGGTCTTCTCGGCGATCGCTTCGATGATCAGGTCGCAGCCCCGCAACTGGTCGAGGTGTTGCGAGTAATTGGCCGCGTCGATGTAGTTCACGCGGTCCTTGCTGGCCAACGGCGACGGCTCAAGCTTCCGGAGCGCTTCGATGGCCCGGTTGACGATTCCGTTGGCGTCGCCATCCCTGGCTGGCAGGTCGAAAAGCACCACCGGCACTTCGGCGTTGGCGAGGTGCGCGGCGATCTGCGCGCCCATCACGCCCGCCCCGAGTACCGCGGCCTTGCGTACTATGAAGTTGCTCAAGCTATCCTCCTTGTATGGGTTGAGTCGCTTGCGCTCGCCCGGAGCACCGTAGCAGCACTAGCGCACGAAGGTGTTCAAACGAACGTTTGAATTATACCGTACTGGTGATCTTCGTCAAGCAGGCACCGGAACTTTAGCTTGCGAAGGCACGGGCTTGGCAAGGTCGGGGCGAAAAAAAAGCCCCGGCAGCGGGGCTTTTCTGCGAAGCGTGCAGCCTTCAGAAGGCCATGGAGTACTGCGCACCGAGAATCCAGACACTGGAATCATAGCTACCGGTAACCGTGCCACGATTGGTCAGCGGATTGACGCTGCTTTCATTCTGGTTGATGTTCGTCTTCGGGATATAGAGGTAGGCCAGACCCAGTTCAAGAGTCTGTTCCTTTGCCGGCTTCCACTGCGTACCGACGGTGAACCACGTGCGATCGTTGTCCGGCAGAGAAGTCAGACGCGTGCTCGCATTCTTGACCGGCGTCTGGTCGTAGGCGATCCCGAACATGAACTTGATCGCATCCGTGTACTTGTAGTTGGCGCCCAGGGCAACCCGCCAGGTGTCGTCGAAATCGGCGTGCAGAATCTGCGCCGCGCTGCCCGAGAGAACTCCCGAGGTGCGCATGATGTCGACGTCCTGAATCGAACTCCATCCCGTCCAGGAGACATCGCCCAGCATCTCCCAGCGGTCGCTCAGCTGCTGCGAAACGCTCAGAATGAAGGCGCCCGGAACCTTGAGGTCGGCCTCGACATCGCTCGCCCCACCGGCATTTGCCAGGCCCAAGGCGGTGGCATTGCCAGCTGCAGTACCATCGCCATTCAGTTTGACTTTTCCGTCGGTATGGAACTGGACGGTCGAGCGATACGACAAGCCGACCTTGGTCGATGGCGAAAGTGTAAACAAGGCACCGATGTTCCAGCCCCAGGCATCATCGTCGATACTCAGATGCGCTCTGACCCCGGATGCGCCCGGGACGATGGCTGCCTGACGATAGTAATCCGCCTCGATTTTCTGCCAGCTCACGCCGGCGCCCAGCGATACCATGTCGTTGACCCGATAGGCAATCGACGGATTGAGGTTGATCGTCTTGATGTCGAAC
>DPSD01000153.1 GCA_003538495.1 Accumulibacter sp. | reverse complement strand
CGCAGGTTGGCTTCGGTCATCTCGCGTTTGGCGCGTCGCGCCTTGGCTTCCCCGGTAGACATCTGCTTGTTGATGTCCTTGAGTTCCTTTAGCGGAATGCCGATACGGTCCTGCAAGGCGAGCAGCTTCCGCTGCTCCTCTGTGATGTTCGGTGCATTGCGTGCCAGGACCGCTGCGTAAGTCTTGCCGGCGGCCGCGATTTCGGCGTCCACCCAGTCGATGTTCAGCTCGTTGCCGGGGAAGACCTTGATGAAGTGCTGGCGCGGCATGCGTACGGTATCGACGCAGATCCGCTGGATCCGGCGCTCGCAGCTCCGCGCTTCGTCGACCATGGCGCGCACTGCGTCGCACAGGCGCTCGATGGTCTTCGAGGTGAAGCGAATGCCCATCATCGCGTCCGAAATCTGCTCCTGGAGGCGCAGATAGGCCTTGTCCTGAGAGGACTTCCTGAGCAGCAGCGCCTGCGCCTGGGTGTTGTGCGCGCGGATCACTTCAAGGCGTTCGAGGCTCTCGGTCTTGAGCTTGAGCAGCGACGCCGCCGCGGCAGCGCCAGCGGCGGCCGCGGCGTTGTCCTCGTCGTCATCATCGTCGCTATCGTCATCGTCGTCCACGCTGGCGTCATCGTCTTCGACGAGCTCTTCAGCGACGTCCTGACCCTCCGGAGTGATCAGCCCATCGATCAATTCCTCGATGCGCATTTCGTCGCGGGCGATCTTGTCCGCACAGCTGAGGATCTCGGCGATCGTCGTCGGGCACGCGGAGATCGCCTGGATCATGTGCTTGAGGCCGTCCTCGATGCGCTTGGCGATTTCGATCTCGCCTTCCCGGGTGAGCAATTCCACCGAACCCATTTCACGCATGTACATGCGCACCGGGTCGGTGGTCCTGCCGAACTCGGAATCGACGGTTGATAGAGCCTGTTCAGCCTGCTCTTCGACATCCGCGTCGTCCGCGCCGGCGGCCGGCGCGGCGTCCGACATGAGGAGTGTTTCTGCATCGGGCGCCTCGTCGTAGACCTGGATGCCCATGTCGTTGAAAGTGCTGATGATGCTCTCGATCTGTTCGGCGTCAACGACATCGTCCGGCAGATGGTCATTGATTTCGGCGTAGGTCAGAAAACCTCTTTCCTTGCCGAGCTTGATCAGCGTCTTCAGACGCGTCTTGCGCGTCTCATCGTCGATCGGTGCGGGCTGACTCCCGACCTGTGCCAACAGATCGGCCGCTGCTTTCGCTTTCGCCACCTTCGTAGTTACCGCCTTTTCCCTTGCCATGACCATATCCCGGATAGCGTTATACTGGAAAAACTCTAAATTCTATCACAGCTTAGCTGGCCTGCCTGGATCGGCCGCGCGCACTGAGCGCCTGCAGGTATTGCTGCTTTTCTTGACTGGACAAGCCGCCGACGCCGCATTTCTGGACCTTGTCCTGGAGCAGCGCGAAAGCGCGCTTTTGCTGGCCGTCGAGCAATTGGCTGACGGCGCCTGCGAATTCGGCATCGACCTCGTCTTCGGCAAAGGGCTGTTGCATTAGTTCAGCTGCCGCCTCGTGCAGGATGCTTTCGTCTTCGCTGCCGCGCAGTCTTTCGAGCAAGGCCGGATAGCGCAGCCCGGCCGCGCCGGCGGCGGCGATCGTCCTGCACAGCAGGCAGATCGCGCGAGCCTCGATCGAGTTGGCGGGCAGCAGCTCAAGTGGTAAGCGCGGCGCCAACTCCGGTTTCTGCAGCAGCAGGCGCAACAGGGGGCGGAGCAACGACGGCGCCCGTCGCGGCGCGCGCGCCGGCGCCGGCCGCGCGATCGGCCGCAGCCCACACAGGCGCTCGATCTCGGTTTGCGAAAAAGCACTGGCCTCGGCCAGGCGTTTGACCAGTTGCAGCCGCAGCAAAGGCGATTGCATCCGGCCGAGCAGCGGCCTGGCGTCGGCGACCAGCCGGGCGCGGCCTTCGGCGCTGCCCAGATCGCAAGGCCTGGCGAGTTCGCGCAGCAGGAAATCGGAGAGCGGCGTTGCCTCGTCGATCAGCCGCAGGAAGGCGTCGCCACCGCGCGCGCGCACGCGACTGTCGGGGTCTTCGCCCTGGGGCAGCAGGACGAAGCCGATGCTTTTCTGCTCCGGGAGCACTTCGAGGCTGTTCTCCAGGGCGCGCCAGGCGGCCTTGCGGCCGGCGTCATCGCCGTCAAAGCAGAACACCACGCGGTCAGCCTGGCGCAGCAGTTTTTGTACCTGCGTGGCGGTGGTGGCGGTGCCCAGCGTCGCCACCGCGTTGCCGATGCCATGTTCTGCCAGGGCGACGACATCCATGTAGCCCTCGACCACCAACACCGTGTCACGGTCGCGGATCGCCGCGCGCGCCTGCGGCAGACCAAACAGCTCGCGGCCCTTTTCGAACAACGGTGTTTCCGGCGAGTTCAGATACTTTGGCTCGCCGCCGCCAAGCACCCGGCCACCGAAGGCGATCACCTCACCCTTCTGGTTGACGATCGGGAACATCACCCGCTCGCGAAAGCGGTCGTAGAGACGCCCCTGCTCGTTCTTGATGACCAGGCCCGCCAGCTGCAACTCGGGAGCGCTGTAGTCGGTTACCGCGGCCGCGAGGCTTTGCCAGCCGTCCGGCGCATAGCCGATGCCGAAGCGGCGGGCAACTTCACCGCTGACGCCCCGTTCCTTGAGGTAGGTGATTGCCGTCTCGGAGCGCTTCAGTTGCTCGCAGTAGAACTTCGCCGCTTGAGCCATGGTTTCGGCGAGCGCCCTGGGCTGCGGACCGTGCCGGGCTGCCTGGCCTTGATCATCGGGAAGCTGCAGGCCGCAGCGCGCGGCGAGTTCCTTGATCGCGTCGACGAAGCCGGCGCCCGAGTACTCCATCAGGAACCCGATCGCGCTGCCGTGCGCGCCGCAGCCAAAGCAGTGGTAGAACTGCTTGCTCGGGCTGACCGTAAACGAGGGCGATTTCTCGCTGTGGAACGGGCAGCACGCCGCGAAGTTGGCGCCGGTCTTCTTCAACGGCACGAAGCCGTCGATCAGTTCGACGATATCAATACGATGGAGCAGGTCCTGAATGAACGAGTCAGGGATCATCCAGTTCCCCTTCCGGCTGACAGCCGCTGGGCGCGTTGCGGACGTTCAGGCGCCGGCGAGCCGGGTTTTCACGAGCCGTGCAACCTCGCTCATGTCTGCCCGTCCCGCCAATCGCGGGCGGAGTGCGCTCATCACCCTGCCGATGTCGCCAGGGCCGGTGGCGCCCGTTTCGGTGATCGCGTCGACCAGGGCTGCGGCAACTTCTTCCGCGGAAAGGCCCGCAGGCAGGTAGCCGCCGAGCAGATCGGCTTCGAAACGTTCGGCGTCGGCCAGGTCGTTGCGTCCTGCCGCGGCAAATTGCGCAATCGAATCGCGGCGCTGTTTGAGCATCTTGTCGATGACCGCCAGGACAGCCGCGTCATCAAGCTCGATACGCTCGTCGACCTCGCGTTGTTTGATCGCCGCCAGCAGCAGACGAAGGGCGCTGAGCGTTTTCGCCTCACGCGCGCGCATGGCCGACCGGACGTCGTCGTTGATACGCGTTTTGAGGTTCATCGCGAGCTCCTTGCTGATCTACGGCGATACTGCATGGGGGCCGATGGCGGTCATTGGCGACCGCTATTCCAGAAACGGCAACAGCCGCCAATCGTCAGAAAGGCGGCCGTTTACGCGTTCGGGGGACGCTTCTAGAACAGCTTCGGAGGCAGGGTCTGGCTACGCATCCGCTTGTGATGGCGCTTCACCGCTGCCGCCAGTTTGCGCTTGCGCTCGGCGGTGGGCTTCTCGTAGAACTCACGAGCTCTCAGCTCGGTCAGCAGGCCGGTCTTCTCGACAGTACGCTTGAAGCGTCGTATGGCGACTTCGAACGGCTCATTTTCCTTGACGCGAATGGCGGGCATAGACTCATTCCAGGTTCAAAATTGGCGTGATACAGCTTAGCCGCGCATTATAAACACAGTGGCGGTGAAACGCCAAGCGACTGTTGCAGATTTCAGCCCTGACGCATGACCCGGC
>DPSD01000281.1:451-4609 GCA_003538495.1 Accumulibacter sp. | reverse complement strand
GCCCGACCAAGACGGCCTGGGATGTGTACAACGAGCGCGCCGGCGTTTGCCGTGATTACGCTCATCTGGCCGTCACCTTCTGCCGCTGCATGAACATACCGGCCCGCTATTGCACCGGTTATCTGGGCGACATCGGCATCACGCCGGTGCCCGGTCCGATGGACTTCTCCGGCTGGTTCGACGTCTATCTCGGCGGCCGCTGGTACACCTTCGACGCCCGTAACAACGTTCCTCGCATCGGACGCGTCCTCATGGCACGCGGCCGCGACGCCGCCGACGTGGCGATGGTCACGACCTTCGGACCGAGCGTCCTCAAGAGCTTTCTCGTCCGCACCGACGAAAGTTCGACGGACTAGACCTGCTTCCGGTCACCGGCAGTGACATGATGCCCGGTCGAGCATTATCCCTTCGGTCCGAACCGTGTATTCCGCGCCATAGAGTTACTCAACCGAGTGCCAGTCGCGCCAGACGCAACGGTCAGGCGATGCCGCCGCGGTGGATCAGTACATCAACGACGGTGGACTCACCGCATGGGTCAACGGCGTACTGGCGGTCGATGGCGTCACCGGGGTGAGCGAAATCGATCCCGAGACCGCAGCCGGGGCAGTCACCCTCACCGGCCAGCACGACAGCCGCAAGGAGGTCGGGAAGGCGATCCAGGTCGCCGAGTCGGTTGAAGGTGGGTATGAGGTCGAGGGTTACCTTGCCACCGACTGAGACAGCGGGCGCGCGAACGTTGAAAGAGCCGCGCTACGGTGACCGGCCGCGCGACCGTGAGGCGTGAGGATTCAATGCGCTGGCGCTGGTGCAAGCCGCTGCCGGAGGACCACGGGATCGGTATGCTCGCACTGAATCTGATTCAGGGCTGCATGATCCAGGTCAACACGCTGATGATTCAGAACGCTCTGGCGCAGCCGCATTGGCAGGGAAAGTTGACGCCGCACGACTATGCCGCCCTCACGCCGTTGATCTGGGAGCAGGCCAACTCGTAGGGTGTTGCGACCTCGACATGAACGCGGCTGGTGTTGCTGTGATCATGATGGCGGCGATGACACGACGGCTTGTTGTACCCCGATTCAGGGTGCACCTGAAGAGGCGCCCGAGCAACAGGGTGATGAAGAAAAGTTCTGCCCGGTCGAACGCGAAGACCCCGGCTATCGTGGCGATGACGGGACGGCCAGCGTCACGTCTTGCGCGCCCAGCGCGACACCAACCAACCGTGGGAGCCGAAGCCGCGGACGCCGCCGCAGTCTCGCCGGCCAGGACAACGCATCGCGACGCGCGGTGGATCACGGGGTAGGCACACGCGCAAGGGCATCGCCGCTTCGCCTGGTCCTGCGGGTGATCGACGGGTGAGCGCACGCCATTCACTCATCGGCCATGGAAGTTCTTTCGATTGAGGCAAGCCGTTCACGGCCGCCACCGAGTTGAAGTATCCGGCGGCGGCCGCGAATGGTCATCGCTTACTTGACTCTCATGTCGTTCTTGACGGACGTTACGCCGTCGACGGTTCGTGCCACTGCAACCGCTTTGTTGACCGCGGCCTGCGAACTCACGAAGCCGCTCAGTTGAACCGCGCCCTTGAAGGTTTCGACGTTGATCTCGGCGGACTTCAGGGTGGGCTCGTTGAATATGGCGGCCTTCACCTTGGTGGTGATGACGCTGTCGTCCACATACTCGCCGGTCCCCTCCTGCTTCGAGCTTGACGCGCAACCCGCGGCGGAGACCAGCGTTACAGCCAGAAACAGCGCGGAAAGATACTTGCCAAGTTTTTTCATGATTGATTGTCCAGATCGACGTTAAACAGAACTTCCCGAATGCCACGCAAAACGGCGTGGTACACCACCAGCAGCGCGATTGCCCCGACGACGGCGACAAGAAGGCTGTAAAGGTTGATTTCGCCTACACCAGCCATCCCGAAGGTGTTGAAGAACCAGCCGCCGATGACTGCGCCGACAACCCCGAGAACGATGTCCATGACGGCACCCTGCGCGGTTCCGCTAACCATCTTGCTGGCGATGAAGGCGGCGATGACTCCAAGTACGATCCATGCGAGTAAGGACATGATTGTCTCCTGCATCTGCAGCTGCGGGCCTCACGATTTTCAGTCTCACGCGGCAGGGCCCGACAATCGCTGCCGCATCTCCGCGCCGGTTGGCGCGCATGTCAGTCGTGCGACCGTATAACGCCGTCGATGACCCTGACCCGGTCACTGGCTCGCCACTGCGCCGTTCGGGCCGTCTTGCGGACCGACAAGCGAACCTGGCGGTGAGCGCCTCGTACACCGCGTCGAATGCTCAACAGCAGCGTACTCAGAATGACGAACGCGGTCTGTACGGTGGCGCACAGGATTGATTCAGTTCGGCAGGCCGCCGTGTGGTCAAGGCATCCGCAAGTCGAAACCGTGGTTTTGTTCACCGCGGTTTGCGCGACCGGTACTGCAACACGTATGTGCGCCGGCGGAGCACGGCGAACCGTCTGCAAGCTCGGCGGCCTCTGTCAAAGTGATCGCTGACCCTCCTGCGCGACCGAAGCCTCGACACCGCGAGTACCTACGCCCGTATTGAGCTGGAGCACTTGCGTGCCGTGGCCCTGCCTTGGTGCGGAGTCAGCCACGAGCGCCTGCATCTCCAGGATGCCGCGGGTCGAATCCTGCCTGGCGTATCGCCTTCGTCACGCACTCCAGCTCACGATCGACGCCACGCAGCCCGTGGCGACCGGGCTGGCGCGACTATTCGTGGTCCCAACGGAAATCGACCGTCCTGAGCGCTGTCGAGTCGACGGCGACGGACCGCTCGATCGCTTTGCCTGCGTAACTCGCGACCACCCGATAGTTGCCCATCGGCAATTTCGCCAGGAACCACGGTCCATCGGAGGTGGCCTCCAAGACCGCCTTGCCCTTCGCGTCAGTGATGGCAACCCGGACGGTGCTCAGGTATGTCCCCGACGCCATGGCGAATACCAGCTTAAGGTTGAACTCGCTGGCGTGGGCACTGAGCTGCTGGCGCGACTCCTCGCCCACTCCGCCCGACAGATAGGTTAAACCACCAGTCTCGCGGACGATGGATTGTTGATCGGCCCTGGCGTCGCTCACTAACGACCCAAAGGTCATCGCAATGGTCACCAGGCCGGGAACGAGAAATTTGCTCTTCATGCTGAAACTCCGATTGATGGGCAGAGGCGCCCTGATGTTCACGTCAGAAGGATGGTTGCGCGGCCAGTCTGCCTGGCCCGATCCGATCGAATGCCATGGTGTGACGAAGAAGCGCCTGCCGTCTGTTCGGTAGCACACAGAAAACCCGGCGAAACAACGGCGGCGGCGAATGTCATGCGCTTCGGCCGACTCCGCGGCAACTCTCTGCAGATGTCCTTCCCGCCATTCTCAGGACGACGGTGTTGCATCCGAATGAGGCAATGCCCGGCCAGCCCGGGGCCGCCTGGGCGCCGCTCTGGCTTGTGAGCAATCAGTTACGGGACGGTATCCACGATGACTAAATACGGTTCAATGCCGGGCTGGCGACGATATGCGTGCATGCCGACTTTCGAGCGTTTATGGCCCAATGTCCGAGCAGGAAAGGCGGCCAAGTGGGGGAAATCGGCGCAGTGGCGCATATGACGTCGCGGAAGAACCTGTTTCCGGTGTTTCTGATTTTTGTGTACGCAAACGTACAGAGTGTTCGGCCTGAGACGAGTAGGGTCGGAACCGGTGACTTCGAATCGCCCTGTTCACGCGATTCGGTCACTCAACCCATACCGGAGGAAAATCACATGAACAGCATCATTTACATCGTCGGCCTGGTGGTCATCGTCATGGTCGTCTTGTCGTTTCTTGGGCTTCGATAAAGGGGCCAGGAGCTCGCCAGAGCTCCCACAATTCGCGACCGTGGCGGGGCGCGGACGCCAAACCAGGAGGGAGCGCATGGCGCGGGTGACATACATGTTTCCGACTCGAGACCGGTCCCTTGCGCTATGAGTTGACGCTGTTCGACTGGCCGCGAGACTACAGGGTCAGCCGCTGCAGGTCCGGTCCGTCGCGCGCACTGCCGGCAAGGCTCATTGCTCGCGGAGCCGCTCGTATTCCGCGATCACCTGCGCCCCCAGGAGCAGCACCGTCGCTGCCATCTCCATGCTGAACAGGACGACTACGGCCGTGGTCAG
>DPSD01000281.1:0-222 GCA_003538495.1 Accumulibacter sp. | reverse complement strand
CCCCATGCTGAACAGGACGACTCCGGCCGTGGTCAGCGAGCCATAGACGACACTGGCGCTGGACAGCGTCGTGAAGTACCAGACCAGTATGTGGCGAAGGGTCTCCCACAGCAGTGCCCCGGAAAAGCCCCCGACCAGCGCGTGGCTGACGCGGATGCGCGCGACCGGCATGGCCAGGTAGAGCGCGGCGAGGATCAGGGTTTCCACGCTGAATCCCAGAAG
>DPSD01000260.1:8660-8907 GCA_003538495.1 Accumulibacter sp. | reverse complement strand
GCCGAGGCCGCGCGGCTGCTCGCTTGCGACACCGTGCAGGTGCAAGCCGACCGCGCCGCCGCGGCGCTGGCGATTGCCGCCCGCCACCAGGCGCTGGTGGTCGTCAAGGGCTGCGGCAGTATCGTCGCGACGCCCGACGGGCGCTGCTTCGTGAATACCACCGGCAACCCCGGCCTCGCTTCGGCGGGTACCGGCGACGTGCTCAGCGGGCTGATCGTCGCCTTGCTGGCGCAGGGCTGGCCGGCGC
>DPSD01000260.1:430-8375 GCA_003538495.1 Accumulibacter sp. | reverse complement strand
CTGGCGCAGGGCTGGCCGGCGCTGGAGGCGCTGCTGGCCGGCGTGCACCTGCACGGTACCGCCGCCGACGCGTGCGTTGCCACTGGCCAGGGCCCGGTCGGGCTGACCGCCGGCGAGATCATCGACAGCGCTCGCGCGTGTCTCAATCGCTGGATCGCGCATGGTCGCTAGCCAGCGCGCCGTGCCGCTTCGGCTGCACGGCGCGCTGCTGTTCCTGACCGCACTGCTGCTGTTCGCCGCGCTGGATGCCACCGCAAAATACCTCAGCGCCTTCCTGGCGGTGCCGCTGCTGGTCTGGGCGCGCTACCTGGTGCACCTGCTGATCATGCTGGTCGCCGTTGCCCCGAGCATGGGGCGGCGGATCATTGCCACCGAGCGGCCGTGGCTGATGGGTTTGCGCGGTCTGACGCTGGTCGCCGTGACGCTGCTCGGACAACTGGCGCTGAAGTCCATGCCGCTGGCTGAAACGACGGCGCTGATCTTCGTCGCGCCGCTGCTGGTGGCCCTGCTCGCCGCGCCGCTGCTCGGCGAGCAGGTGCGGCTGCGCACCTGGCTGGCGACGGTCGCCGGTTTTGCCGGCGTGCTGCTGATCGCGCGACCCGGCGGCAGCCTGGCCGGCGCCGGCGTCTTCTACGCGCTCGGGGCCGCGCTGAGCTATGCCGCCTACCAGATTCTCACCCGCAAGCTGGCGGCCACCGAGCATCCGATGCGGCTGCTGTTCTACACCGCCTTGCTCGGCACGCTGGCGATGTCGCCGGCGCTGCCCTTGCATTGGCACGGCGCCTGGCCAACGCCGGGGCAGGTCCTGCTGATCGTCTCGCTGGGAGTCTATGGCGGCGTTGGCCATTTTCTGCTGATCCGCGCCTTTCGCGAAACTCCGGCGTCGCTGCTGGCGCCGCTGGTCTACAGCCAGCTGCTCTGGGCGACACTGCTCGGCTGGCTGGTGTTCGACCAGTTCCCCGACGCGCCGGCGATGGCCGGCATGCTGGTCATCGGCGCATCGGGTCTCAGCCTGGCGATCGGCAGCCGGCGCTGAGCCCCGGCTGCCGTCAAGGCGCCCGGAACAGCGTCGCCGCTTGCTGCAGGCCGAGTTCGAAATAGCGTTTCTGGGCGCTGCTGTCCTTCAGGGAAATGGTCATGCTCTCGAGGTCTTTCGGGCGCAGCACGTGCAGCGGCTTGGCGTAGTAGCGCTTGCCGTCGATCTCGGCGCTCTTCCTGTTCATCGTCTTGAGCATCGCGTTGATCAGCGTCGCCTGGGCGAACACCCGGGCGTTGGGCAGCGACAGTTGCAGGTCGCTGACCAGCAGGTGGGTGTCGATGCTGGTGAATGGCAGGCTGAAGGTGCTCGAGTTGTAGAGCTTTTCGAGTTCGCGGTGATAGTCGTAGTCGGTGAAGTCGACGGCAATGATCTCGTCCACCTCGTCGTCCTCGAACAGCGTGCGCAGCGGCGTGTTGTCCAGGTAACCGCCCTCGATGAAGTAGTCGCCGTCGATGGTGATCGCCTTGAAATAGGGGATGGTGGTGATGCCGGCGAGGAAGGCGTCCATGAACACGTCCAGGCTGGCATCGTCGATCGTCCGGAGGATCTCGTTGACCTTGAAGAAGTGTCCTTGCCGCTTGCTGAGGTTGGTCGCCCGGATGTCCCAGCGCAGCGTCTCAAGGTGCCCGGCGAGGAGCGCCCGGCGCGCCGGGTCGTCGAGCAGCAGCGACTTGCGGCAGCTGTCCTTGTCGACGCTGAACAGGTGGGTGCCGGTGGGCAGCAGCTTCGGGCGCAGGCCGAGGAAGTTGGAAAAAATGTGGAAGACGTCGGTGACGTTCAGTCTCAGCGTGCGGGTCAGGACCGGCGGCAGTTCCTCGGCCTGCCAGTCCCAGAGCAGGTAGTCGATGACGATGTTGTTGCCCGAGCTGGTCGAGGCGATATGCACCACCGGCAGTTCGTTGCGCTTCAGCCATACCAGTACGCCCTCGGTGTAGAAGCTCCGATAGCCGCCTCCCGATGCGACAAAGCCGTACCTGATCATCGTTTTACCTCCCGGGATTGGTGAGGTGCTGGCGGGCGCCAGCACCGTGAGCGAGTTTGCCACCAGTTTGCCACGAGTCGGTCATCACTGTGCACCAACGCCCCGAGCGCGCGCGGCGCAGCTGGCGTGCGTCAGCAGGTGCGCTAGCGCAACCGCTGACTGACCTCGACGAGCGTGTGGTCGTCGGTCAGATTGACCGTGAAGCCCAGCGCTTCCAGCAGCCGGAGCGTCGGCTCGTTGCTTGCCAGTACTTCGCCGCGCAGGAGCGACAGGCCGTGCTCGCGCGCGGCATCGACCAGGCGGTTCATCAGGCGTGCCCCGAGGCCCTTGCCGACCATCTCGTCGGCGATCACCACGGCGAACTCGCCGCTCTTGCCGTCGGGCAGGATCGAGTAGCGCGCTTCGCCGAGAACCACCGCGTTCCCGTTGCGTTCGCCGGTGGCGACGATCACCATGTCGCGTCCGTAGTCGATGTGGGCGTAGCGGGCCAGCTGGTGCATGGGTAGTTCGCTGAGGGCCGAAAAGAAGCGCAGGCGCTTGCTGTGCGCCGACAGATGACGCACGAAGTCCTGCAGCGCCGCGGTGTCCTCCGGGCGTATCGGGCGCAGCGTGCAGCGGCTGCCGTCCTTGAGCGTGGCGTCCGATTCAAGCTGCGCCGGGTAGGGGCAGATCGCCATATGGCCGTAGCGCTCTCGTTCCTCCGGCAGCGGCTGGACGGCGATGGCGACGTCGACCGCGACCGCGCCGGCGCTGTCGGCGATCAGCGAACTGATCTCCAGGCTGTGCAGCCAGGGCAGTTCGCTGGCCATTTCCGAAGTTCGCAGCAGGATCCGGCGCAGCGGTTCTGCAGCCACCGCCGGCTTGCCTGGTACCGCGCCGAGCAGTCGGGCGACGTACGGTGTGTCGAGCAAGGCGTCGATCAGGCGGGTGTTCAGGGGCGGCAGGGCGACCGCGCGGGCGTCGTAGATCACCGGCGCGATGCCGCTTTCGGATAGCGAGATGACCGGACCGAACAGGCGGTCCTGGCGGATGCCGATGGACAGCCAGCGACCTTCGGGTTTGGACACCTGCGGCTCGATCAGCACGCCGTCGGGCGCGTTGCCGGAGGCAGTCAATTCGCGGAAAGCAAGCGCCACCTCCGGCGCCGAGCGCAGTTGCAGGCGAACGCTGCCCGCGGCCTTCGGCGTACCCGCGGCTAGCGCCGGCTTCATCGCCAGCGGATAGCCCAGGCGGTCGGCGATATGCACCGCTGCGGTCGGCGAGGTCGCCAGCACCGTTTGCGATACCGGGATGTGGAAGGCCGCCAGGACCCCTTTTGCTTCGGGCAGCGTCAGCGCCAGCCGCTGCTCGGCGAGCGCGCCGTCGATGATTGCGCGTGCCGCAGCGACATCGGGAGCGACGTACGACGAGAGGGCCGGCGGCATTTCGAGCAGCATTGCCTGATTGCGGACCCAGTTCACCATGAAGGCAAAAGCCGATACGGCGTTTTCAGGCGTCCGGAAAGTCGGGAAGCGGGCCCTGGCGAAAGCGGCTCGCGAGCTGCGCGCATTCACTTCGCCCAGCCAGCAGGTGAACACCGGTTTGACGGCCTGCTCGACAGCACCGATCGTCGCCTGCGCGACGGCCAGCGGATCGACATAGACATTGGGCGTCAGGATGGCCAGGACAGCGTCGACGCCGGGGTCGTCGAGACAGGTGGTGATGGCCTCGACAAAGCGTTTCGGACCGGTGTCGAACAGCACATCGACCGGGTTGCCGGCCGACCAGCTGCCCGGCACCAGCTGGCGCAGGCGGTCCTCGGTTGGCGGGGCGAGCTGCGCCAGGGTAATCGCCAGCTGTTCTGCCTGGTCGAGGGCCATCACCGCCGGCCCGCCGCCGTTGCTGACGATCGCCAGGCGATTGCTGCGCGGCTTGCGGGGCGTGGTCAGCGCGCGGGCGGCCGAGAACATGTCGCCGAGAGCGCGGACCCGGAGAACGCCGGCGCGGCGCAGCGCGGCGTCGAAAGCGTCGTCGCGGTCGACCCGGACGCCACTATGTGCTTCGGCAATGCGTGCCGACGTCGCGCTCTTGCCGGCCTTGACCGCGATCACCGGCTTGATGCTGGCGGCCGCACGCACCGAAGTCAGGAATCCGCGCGCGTCGCGCAGGCCTTCGAGGTAGAGCAGGATGCTTTCGGTGTGCGGGTCGCCGGCCAGGTAGTCGAGTATGGCAGGCAACTCCAGGTCGTCGGACTCGCCTGGCGCAAAAATGGCCGAAAAGCCGAATTCGTCGTTGTGGCTCCAGTCGAGGATGTTGGCGCACACGGCGGCCGATTGCGAGACCAGCGCCAGGTTGCCGGCGGGAACCGCTTGCGTGACCGGAGTCAGGTTGAGGCCGGCATGCGGCACGATGTAACCCAGCGCCTGCGGGCCGAAGAGGCGGACCTTGTTGCGTGCGGCCAGCTCTCTGAGTCGTGCGCCAGCGGCGGTGGCCGGCCGCAGGCCGCCGGAGAAGACGACGGCGGCATGGATGCCGCGGCGCCCGCAGTGGTCGACGATTCCGGGAACGGTTGGCGCCGGGGTGGCGATCAGCGCCAGCGAGAGCGGTGCCTGAATCTGTGACAGCGATCGATGGCAGGCCATGCCATCGATCTCGGAGTGCCTTTCCGAGACGATATGCAGCCGCCTGGCCAGCGCGCCACTGCGCAGGTTGAGCAGCAGCCCGTGGCCCAGGCTGCCAGGCTCCTGGCTGGCGCCGAAGAGGACCGCGCCGACGGGTGCGAGAAAGGGCTGCAGCGGCGTTCGATACTGTGCCATCGATGCGTGCCCCTCAGAGCAGGGCGTTCGAGTTTGCCGCCGGCAATGCTTCGCCCAGATCGACCAGGGTTTCGATGGCGCCAACCACCTTGCCGTGGATATCGTGCAGCGGCGCGGCCATGAAATGCAGCCACTTGCCGCGCGGCCCGAAGCCCGGGAAGAAATCGCGTGCTTCGAAGGCATTGGCCACCAGCGCCGAAGGCCTGGCGCGGTCGGCGTAGCGGTCGGCGACTTCTTCCCCGGGCGCTCCGCGCACGATCATCTCGGCGAGCACTCCGCGCCGTGTTTCATGGCGGTAGAAAGCGCGCCATGTTTCACTCTTGCCGATCATTTCCGCCGCCGAGAAACCGGTCAGCGCTTCGCAGGCGCGGTTCCAGTGGGTGACCCGGCACTGCGCGTCGACGACGAAGGTGGCGACCGGGCTGCCGGCGACCATCTCGCCGAGCTGGCGTACCGCTTCTCGGCGCGAGATCTCGGCTTCCTTGCGCCCGCTGATGTCCTGCAGGGTCTCGACGCAACCGACGATGCTGCCCTGCGCGTTTGCGATCGGCGCCGCGGAGAAGGCCAGCCAACGCCCCTGCCGACCAAAGGTCGGGAAAAAATCCTCGGCTTCCCAGCCACCCGGGCAATGGGCCGCCGGACGGTACTTGCCGCGATAGAATTCCTCGATCACGCTGCGCGCGGCGCCTTCTACCACCAGGTCGGCCAACACCGGCCGTGGTTCCGGATAAAAGGCTCGCCACTGCTGCTGCGTGCCGAGCACTTCCGCTGCCGGGACGCCGGACATGCGCGCCAGAGCGCCATTCCAATAGACGACGACCTTGCTGGCGTCGATGACGAAGGTCGGGACCGGGCTGCCGTCGAGAATGCGGGCGGCGTCGGTCAGTGCGGCGTCGGTCATTTCGTCTCCTCCCTGGAGCTTTTCGCCTTTTCACCAATCTTATCGTATCGCTGCTGCCCGCCCCGAAGAAGCCAGCGGCGGCGGCCAATGGGCGGCGCATTGTGCTACCTTCACCGGGTGTCATCTTGCCACAAGCCACCGCGCCGCTGCGCCGGCAGTTCGCTCGCGCGGGCGACTGCTGTACATTCGATGGGAGAACAGAAATGGACGAGTCCAGGATGCTGGCCGAATTTCGCACCAAGTTTCAGGTGGACCAACTGCTGGTCGCCGCGACACCGGCCTGGTCGTGGTCGGTAAGGCCCGCCCAGCCGACCCTCGGTGCCGGGGTGTTGTCGCTGAATCGCCATGCAGCTCGTTTTTCAGACGTCACGGCCGTCGAGATGAGCGAGCTGGCCGAACTGGTCGGGGCCATGGAGAAGGCCGTCAAGGAGGCTTTCGGCTACCAGATCATCAATTATCTGATGCTGATGATGGTCGATCACCATGTCCATTTTCACGTCATCCCCCGCTACGAGGGCGTTCGCCAGTTCGCCGGTCGGGAGTGGCTGGACCCGGGTTGGCCGGGGTTTCCGGCGCTCGCGGAAAACCAGCACGCCGACCTGGACGGCGTCCTGACCGAGATCCGCGAGGCGCTGCGCCTGGCATGAAAGCCATCGACGTACTGAAAATGCCATGGCACCTGCTGGCCCTGGCGGGCAAGACCAAGTCCTTTGTGCACAACCCGCTGATCGGCTCGCGGCGGCTCAACCAGTGGGGCCTGCATCGGCAACGCGTCGCCCTGGCAGACCGGACCGCCTGGACTCGTCGGGCAAGGTGGGTGGAGTCACTTTCGGCCGACGATCGTGCCGCCTATGCGCGCGACGGTTTCGTGGTCAAGCGCGACTTCCTGCCGGCCGAGCTGTTTGCGCGGGTGCGCGCCGAGGCGTCGGCGCATGTCTCGCAAGTGCGTCAGATGCGCCAGGGTCGCGCGGTCACCCGGCGGGTAACACTCGACCTCGCCGATGCCGGGCAGCTGCCGCACTGTGTCGCCGCCGCCAATGATCCACGCCTGGATCGGCTGATGCGCTATGTCGCGGCGCACGACGCGGTGCCGCTGATGTACCTGCAGATCATCATCGTCGATCCGGACCGTGGCGGGCAGGATCCGCAGACAGTGTTGCACCGGGACACCTTTCACTCGATCGCCAAGGCCTGGCTGTTCCTGCAGGATGTCGGTGAGGATGACGGGCCTTTCGCCTACGTGCCGGGATCGCACCGGCTGACCGAGCGGATGCGGGCGTGGGAGTACCAGCAGTCGCTGCAGGCAGCGTCGTCCGGGAACGTCTACCACGCGCGCGGATCGTTCAGGATGCCGCCTGAAGACCTCGAAGGCCTCGGTCTGGGGCCGGCGATGAAGGTCGCGGTGCCGGCCAATACGCTGGTGGTGGCGGACACACACGGCTTCCACGCGCGTACCCCGTCGTCGCGCAAGACGGTGCGCATGGAGATTTACGGCACCTTGCGGGGCAATCCGTACGGTCTGGGATTCGGCGTCGATCCGCTGGCCTGGCCCGGAATCCGTTCGCGCCGGGCCAGTCTGCTCGACGACGCGGCCGACCTTGCGGCGCGCTGCGGACTGATCGGCAACAGCTGGCCGAAGGTCCCGGCGCGGCGGATGGATAGTCCACGCGTGGACTGATTTCCGGGCCGCGGGCTACTGGGCTACTCGTCCCGCTTTTCGTTGCGCCAGTCGTGCAGGGTTTCCTTGCGCGGCAAGGGCGGCGTCCTGCCGGCGCCCCGATCGCGGATCAGCGGCAACGCGGCACCGAGAACGAAGACGATGCAGACGCCAAAAACGATCCAGCCTGCGCTCATTGCCTATTGCCTCTCTCGGTCGGGTCAGGGCTAGGCCGGGCCGGTCTTGTTGACCCGCTGGAATAACCCTCGCAGGGTGCTTTGCAGGTCGGCAGGCAGGAGCACCAGTTTGGCGTTGTCGGATTCGGCGATCCTGCCCAGACTGCTGATGTACTTCTCGCCGAGCAGGTAGAGCATCGGCAGTTCGTTGTCGCCAAAGGCGCTGTTGACCTTCCTGATCGCCTGCGACGAAGCCTCGGCGAGGGTGACCTGCGCCACCGCGTCGCGCTTGGCCGATTCCAGGCGTGCTTCGGCGGTCAGGATCATCGACTGCTTTTCGCCTTCGGCACGGGTGACCATCGCCTTGCGCTCGCGCTCGGCCGAGGCCTGCATTT
>DPSD01000260.1:0-170 GCA_003538495.1 Accumulibacter sp. | reverse complement strand
CCATCGCCTTGCGCTCGCGCTCTGCCGAAGCCTGAAGCTCCATCGCGCGCTGCATCGACGGCGACGGCTTGATGTCCTGGATCTCGACCGACTTGACGGTCAGGCCCCAGTCCAGCGCCTCGTCGGCGACACCGGCCTTCAGGCGCGCCTTGATCATGTCGCGCGACGAC
>DPSD01000264.1:503-4601 GCA_003538495.1 Accumulibacter sp. | reverse complement strand
CGTGGTCGTGGTCGTGGTCGTGCTCGATGCGGACAAACGTGACTGCGCAGTTTTCCTGGCCGAGCTGAAGGCGGCTGCCGATGCCTGCCACCCGCTGCCGACGACTTTGTTCAGACTCGCCATCGAGGAAATTGAAGCCTGGTATCTGGGTGACCAGGATGCCTTGCTGGCCGCCTATCCACGAGCCAAACGGAACTTGCTCGAGAAGTATGAGCAGGACAGCGCCTGTGATACTTGGGAACTACTGGCCGACGCGGTGCATTCGGGCGGGTCGGCAGCGATCAAGAAAGCCGGTTGGCCATTGCCGGGGCAGGTGAAGCATGAATGGGCTGAAAGAATCGGTCCGTTGATGGATCCAGAGCGGAACCTCTCCCCCAGTTTTGGCAAGCTGAGAGATGGGTTGCGGCGGCTCCTCTCGGATGCGGCGGAAGTGAGTTGGTTATCGCTGACTGGTGCTGGCATTCGCGCCAGGCGTCGCCAGCGTGCTGCCATAAAAAAAGCGCGGCCGGAGGACGAGAGATTTTTACGCTGCCATGACCAGGCACTGACACGAATGGAGACAGGATCATGATCGTTGGTTTAACGATACGGAACTTCAAGGGCATCCGGGAAATAGAGAATCTGCCGCTGAGCGCATTTCATGTCCTGGTCGGCCCCAACGGCGTTGGCAAAACCACCTTTCTCGATGCGGTGGATTTTGTCCGCGATTGCCTGGTTCAAGGCCCGGCTGCCGCGGTGGAGACGCGCCACATCGCGGATTTCAATGATCTGACCTGGCTTCGCCAGGGGGGCGTGATCGAGGTCGAGTTGTGGCTGGATTTGTCCGCACAAAGACCGGAATTGGCAGACAGCCTGTTGAATTACCGGTTGGCGATTCGGCTGGATGCCAAAGCAGGGGTGTGCGTCGAGGAGGAGTTGCTCAGGCAGTATTCCAAGGCGTGGTTGCCGGCCGGGGAAAAGCTGCTCTTTAGCTCCAGGGTCAAGCCCAGGCGCTTGCTGGGCAAGACGTCAAAGGGCACGGATTTCTATGCCCGTGAAAAGGGCAGCTACCAGGATTCGTTCAATTTCGGTCAGGAGAAATTGACGCTGGGGCTAACCCCGCCGGACGAAGAACGCTATCCGACGGCCAACGCCGTCCGCACCTTTCTGATGCAAGGCGTGCGTTATATCCAGCTCAACAGCCCTGCCATGCGTTTGCCCTGCCCGGCAACCCGCTCGACCGGGCTGGATCTGGACGGCACCAACCTAGCCCGCGTGGTGGGCCGTTTGCTGGGTGCCAACGGTGAGCAGGTGCCTTACTGGGCAGAGCCAGGCACGCCAGTAGCGCATTGGACCGCGCATCTGCGCTACGCCTTGCCCGATCTGGTGAACATCGGCTGGGCGCGACGGCAGGCGGATAACGCGGAATATCTTCTGCTGCGCTATGAGAACGGACTCGAAGCGCCGAGTTGGGTTTTGAGCGATGGCACGCTGAGGATGCTGGCCTTGACCATCCCGGCTTTCCTGCCTGCCGAGTCGGCGGTCTATATGGTTGAGGAACCAGAGAACGGCGTACACCCCAAGGCGCTGGAAATCATCCTGCGTTCCTTGTCGTCAATTCCCGGCGCACAAATGTTGCTCGCCACGCATTCGCCCTTTGTCGTTCAGCAGTGCGGTGTCGAGCCGCTGTTGTGCTTCAGTCGCGACGAGCAGGGTACGCATGTCACGCCCGGCAGCGATCACCCCATCATGAAAAAATGGGATGGCACGCCCGACCTCGGGATTGTGTTCGCCGCCGGGGTGCTGGAATGAAGGATCTACTGCTCTACGTGGCCGATGCGGATGCGTTGGCCTTCATGCGCAGCATCTTGCAGCGGCATCAGGCACTGGGAGTTCGCGCTGTCACGTTTGACATCGAGCGACATCCGCAGAGAGACTCAGGCATGGTGCAAAGTGGTGCCGAACTGGTGCGGATGAACAAAGGGAGGTACGACAAAGCGCTGCTCATGTGGGATCACCACGGTTCCGGCCGAGAGCATAAACACGCGCCGGACATTGTCTGCCAGGAAATTCAGGCCAAACTCGACACGTTTACCTGGAGCGGCAATAGCGCAGTGACGATATTAGTGCCAGAGCTGGAACAATGGCTGTGGTTTTGCGATAGCGCGGTGGCGGCCCATTGCGGCATAACCCAGGCCCAACTCGATCAATGGGCGCAGAAAAGGGCAGACAAGCTCGGTAAGGCAGTGGCCGAACTCAAGCAACAACAGCCCAAGGAGCTTTTCGAGCACGTCCTGCGCGATCGGCTGAAACAGACCATTTCTCCGCGCGATTTCGATGAAATCGGCCAGCGGGCGAGCGTCAATGCTTTGCTGGCGTGTGATTCATTCAGTGCCATTGCACTGACCCTGCGAACCTGGTTTCCGCTGTAATGGAATGGACCATCGGCGGTTGGTGCTGGCATTCGCGCTACGCATCGCCGTGTCGCATTGTCGATCGGCAGAACGTCTGGGGGGAACTGAGCTACCGGGTCTGGCTGCCGACCAGGGATGCGGTGGTGCGTGTCCGGCACGACGAACTGGTGGGGCTGGATGCCGTGCGGCCGACGGTGGAGCAGATACTGTACACTGCGGTCGCGGCCAAGCTGCTGGATGCCCTGGAGGACAACCTGTTGCTGGCGCCCATCCAGTCCAGTGTGGTCCCGTTGCCGCACCAGCTCTATGCGCTGAACCGCGCCATGAGCCAGCACCGCATTCGCTACCTGCTGGCGGACGAAGTGGGCCTGGGCAAGACCATCGAGGCCGGGTTGATCCTGCGCGAGCTGAAGTTGCGCGGCATGGCCAAGCGCGTCCTGGTGGTGGCACCCAAGGGGCTGGTGCGCCAGTGGCAGGCCGAGATGCGCCTGCACTTCGGGGAGAAGCTGCAGTTCGTCGACCCGGCCGAACTGGCCGCCTTTCGGCAGTGGCGCAACGACGAAGAGAACCTCTGGCGTCTGCACGACCAGGTGATCTGCTCACTGGACTCGGTCAAGCCGATCGAAGGCCGCAAAGGCTGGAGCCTGGAGCAGCTGAACAACTACAACCGCGAGCGCTTCGAGGACCTGATTTCGGCGTCTTGGGATCTGGTGATCATCGACGAGTCGCACCGCATGGGCGGCAGCACCGATCAGGTGGCACGCTACAAGCTGGGGGCTGCGCTGGCCGAAGCGGCGCCCTACCTGCTGCTGCTGTCGGCCACGCCGCACCAGGGCAAGACAGATCAGTTCCTGCGCCTGATGCAGTTGATTGACCGGGACTCGTTCCCGGATGAAGGCAGCGTCAGCCGCGATCGCGTGCGGCCGTTCGTCATTCGTACCGAGAAGCGCAATGCGATCGATGCGGAGGGCCAGCCGCTGTTCAAGCCTCGCGTCACCCGGCTCCAGGCCGTGGCGTGGCAAGCCCGGCACGGTGCGCAGCAGCGCCTGTACGAGGCGGTCACCGACTATGTCCGTCATGGCTACAACCAGGCACTGGCGGCCAAGCAGCGGCACATCGGGTTCTTGATGATCTTGATGCAGAGGCTGGTGACGTCCAGCACGGCGGCCATTCGAACCACGCTGGAGAAGCGACAGGCGTTGCTCAACGAGCCCCAGCCGCAGGCATTGCTGTTCGATTCGACCGAGATGGACGAGTGGGCCGAGCTGGACGGCCAGAGCCAGGTGGACATCGCGGTGCAGACCTCCGGCTGGGCACAGGAGAAAGCCGAGGTGGACCTGCTGCTCAACCTGGCCCGCGAAACCGAGGCCCAAGGCACCGACGCGAAGGCCGAAGCCCTGCTGGAGCTGATTTACAAGTTGCAGCAGGAAGAGAACGACTCGACCATGAAGGTCTTGATCTTCACGGAGTTCGTGCCGACACAGGCCATGCTGGCGGGCTTCCTGGAAAGCCGTGGCTTCTCTGTCGCCCTGCTCAACGGCAGCATGGACCTGGATACGCGCACCAAGGCACAGCAGGCCTTCTCGCAAGACGTTCGGGTTCTAGTCTCGACCGACGTCGGCGGTGAAGGTCTGAACCTGCAGTTTTGCCATGTCATCGTCAACTTCGACATGCCGTGGAATCCGATGCGCATCGAGCAGCGCAT
>DPSD01000264.1:0-244 GCA_003538495.1 Accumulibacter sp. | reverse complement strand
CGATGCGCATCGAGCAGCGCATTGGCCGCGTGGACCGTATCGGCCAGCGCCATGTGGTGCGGGCCATCAACTTCGTTCTCGAAGACACGGTGGAGCACCGCGTCCGCCAGGTGCTGGAAACCAAGCTCGAAGTCATCGCCCAGGAATTCGGCGTGGACAAGGCCTCCGACGTGATGGACTCGGTCGAGGCGGAAGCGATGTTCGTCGGCGTGCACCAGCAGCACGGGCTTTTGGAAGAACAGGC
>DPSD01000480.1:521-2682 GCA_003538495.1 Accumulibacter sp. | reverse complement strand
CCGACGCCGCAGTAACAACAGGTGGATTTGATTTGCTGGTTCATGACTATTGCTCCTGATTGTGCATAGCAATAGGTGTGCCACCATGATAAATCATGGAGATGGCGTGTCTGACCGGCATTTTGCCGGCAATTGCGCCTCGTCATGGTGCGCTGCGGGGCGCTGCTGCCTCAATGCGGGGCATTTTGACCGCTCGTCAGCAATTGCCGACACTGCTGCAGGGAGCCTGGCGCTCGGCCGGCGAACCGGATGATCCCTTCCTGCCGCCCGGCTACCTGTAGACCAGGGCATGTTTCGAGGTCGGCGCTGCGGTCCGTGCTGCCGTGTCAACGCGCAGCAGTACGTCGTCCAGGATGCTGAGGTCCTGGCGTCGAACTGGCCGATAGTGGCGTCCTGGTCTCTGGCGCGCCACTGCCAATTGGCGGCCAGAGAAGCTTACCGGTGCAGCGGCAGTCTCTGGGATGCCTTGATGGCGGCCGGGACGCTGCTCGTCGAGCCGGGCTTGTCGCCCATCGAGAGCTGGAGCACTTTTCCTGCAAGGGAGCTACAGTTCTACCCTCAAGAATCGGCCGGATGTGCCGTGAAACCATATACGGGGTAACCAATCATAGGAGTAGAGATCATGAACGTAACCGGAATCGCCGCTGCGGCGACTGAAATGAGTCAGGCCAGAACTGCAGAGGCGGTGCAGATGGCGGTACTGAAAAAGGCCATCGACGTACAGGAGAAAGGCGCGCTGCAACTGCTTGAAGCGGCTTCGCCGGTGGCCAGCAATCCGCCGAATCTGGGCAATCGAGTCGATATCTCGGCTTAGGTCGTAGCAGCGCCCGCTGTCGGTGGTCCCGGATCAAGCGTCCTCGCCGGATGGGCGTGCGGCGCTTGCGACCAGCGCGGCGATCGCCTTGCCGACGTCGACGGTACTCGCCTTGCCGCCCATGTCCGGCGTGCGCGGCCCCTCGGCAAGGACCGTTTCGATTGCCGCCATGACCGCTGCCGCCGCTGCGCCGTAGCCCAGATGTTCGAGCATCATCGCGCCGCACCAGATCTGGCCGACCGGGTTGGCAATGCCCTGGCCGTAGATGTCCGGTGCTGAGCCATGCACCGGTTCGAACAACGAGGGATGCCGGCGCTCGGGATTGAGGTTGGCCGATGGCGCGATGCCGATGGTGCCGGTGCAGGCGGGACCGAGGTCCGAGAGGATGTCGCCGAACAGGTTCGAGGCGACGACCACGTCGAACCAGTCGGGGTGGCGAACGAAGTGCGCAGTGAGAATGTCGATGTGGTACTTGTCGCTGCGGATGTCGGGATACTGCGCGGCCATCGCCGCGAAGCGCTCGTCCCAGTAGGGCATCGAGATCGCGATGCCGTTCGACTTGGTCGCCGAGGTGACATGTTGCTTTGCTCGCTGCCGCGCGAGTTCGAAGGCGAATTTGATGATCCGGTCGACGCCGCGGCGGGTGAAGATACTTTCCTGGACGACCGTCTCGTTCTCGCTGCCCTCGAAAATGCGGCCGCCGATGCTCGAATACTCACCCTCGGTGTTTTCGCGGACGACGTAGAAATCGATGTCACCGACCTCGCGGCCAGCGAGCGGCGTCGGGATGCCCGGCATCAGGCGCACCGGGCGCAGGTTGGCGTACTGGTCGAACTCGCGCCGGAACTTGAGCAGCGAACCCCATAGCGACACGTGGTCGGGTACCTTCTCCGGCCAGCCGACGGCGCCGAAGAATATCGCAGCGTGCTGGCCGATCCGCTCCTTCCAGTCATCGGGCAGCATGCGGCCGTGCTTGAGGTAGTAGTCGCAGCTCCAGTCGAACTCGTCCCACTGGATTTTCCAGACAATCCCGACAATCCCGATCGCCGACGGCCTTGATCACTCGCCAGCCAAGCCCCAGAATCTCTGCCCGGCAAGGCGCTTTCCGCCATAGCTCATGCACCATTCCCTGCTGACCATGCAAATCTCGACCAAGCGCCCTTTCCTTTCGCTGATCCTCCCCGTGCTCAATGAAGCGGCGACAATCCGCGCGCAGGTAGCGGTGCTTCAGGAACTGCGCGGCCGCGGCGCCGAGCTGCTGCTGGTCGATGGCGGCAGTAGCGACGGCACGCCGGATCTGGCGCGGCCAGGGGTCGACCGGCTGCTCGAATCGCCGCGTGGCCGGGC
>DPSD01000480.1:0-298 GCA_003538495.1 Accumulibacter sp. | reverse complement strand
GCTGCTGGTCGATGGCGGCAGTAGCGACGGCACGCCGGATCTGGCGCGGCCAGGGGTCGACCGGCTGCTCGAATCGCCGCGTGGCCGGGCATCGCAGATGAACGCGGGGGCAAATGCGAGCCAGGGCGAGGTGCTGCTCTTTCTGCACGCCGACACCACGCTGCCGCCGGCGGCCGACGGGCTGATCCGAGCCGCGATTGCGGGCGGTGCCGCCTGGGGACGCTTCGACGTGCGCATTGACGGACGCCAGCCACTGCTGCGAGTCGTCGAATCGATGATGAACTGGCGTTCGCGCCTG
>DPSD01000155.1 GCA_003538495.1 Accumulibacter sp. | reverse complement strand
CTCTCAGGTCTTGTACGAGTAACGATAGACGTAGCCCTTGTAGCCATATCGATAATTCTGGCGGCTGACGTTGAGGTCGTTGAAAACGAAGCCCTTGACCTGCACACCCGCCTGATTGAGCCGTTTGACCGCCTGTTCGAGCTCGCGAATCGGGTGTTTGCCAGCTCGGGCAATCATCAGCGTCGCTCCGACATGACGCCCGATGATCGCTGCATCAGAGACGGCAAGTACCGGCGGCGCATCGACGATCACCGTGTCGAAATTCGCAGCGAGTTCGGCCAGCAGCACCTCAAAACGCGGATGCATCAGCAACTCGGAGGGATTGGGCGGAATCTGCCCAGTCGTGACCGCCGACAGCATGGGCACCGCAGTGGTCTTGAGAATTTCTTCCAGCGATGCCTGTCCGGCAACATACTCGGACAGGCCAGGTGCACGCTCGATGCCGAATTCCTTGTGGAGGTGCCCCCGGCGCAGGTCGGCGTCGACGATCACGACACGTTTGTCGACCTGTGCGAGGACGGCGCCCAGGTTCTTGGAAACGAAGCTCTTGCCCAGACCCGGACTTGATCCGGTGATCAGCAAGGAGTTGCGCTGCGCGTCGAGGAGCGCGAAGTGAAGCGTCGTGCGCAGTCCGCGCAGACTCTCCACTGCGTCATCCTCCGGATAGACGACCGCCAGAAGTTCGCCGGCGCCGCCGCGCGCCTTGCGATGCAACTCGACCTCGGTCTTGCTGTGTGGCACCGTTGCGTATACCGGCAGACCGAGTTGTGCTTCGATGATCTCCGGGTCTTCGACCACCACGCGCAGCGAACGCAGTACCCAGATCACCACCATGCTGACCAGCAGGCCGAGCAATAGCGCGATGGCCAGAATGGCGATCGGACCGGCGCCAACCGGCTTGCGGCCGACCGCAGCTGGGTCGATGACGCGAACGTCGCCGATCGTTCCCGCCTTGGTGACCCGCAACTGTTGGGCGGTATTGAGCAACTCGGTATACAGCCTGTTGGAGACTTCCACGTCACGAGCGAGGCGCAACACCGTCTGCTGGGTATCGGGCAAGCGCGCAACCTCGGCGTCGAACTGCTTGCGGCGTTCATTGAGGCGCTGCAGCTTGTTTTCCACCGCCTCGATCCGCGGATGCTCCGGCTTGAATAGCTGACGCAGTTCGTCACGCTCCTGCTTCAGTTGTACAGCGGCGTTTTCGACGTCAACCAGCGACTTCAGGATCGCTTGGGTCTCGAGGCTCAGATCGAGAGAACCGCGGCTCTGACGATAGTTGTTGTACGCCGCTTCAGCGCTGTCCAGTTGCGTTTTCAGCGCGGGCAGCTGGGTTTCGAGGAACTTCAGCGTTTTCTCGGCTTCGGCCGATCGCCGCTCGACATTCTGGCGAACATAGGTGTTCTGGATGTCGTCGAGGACGAGACCGATCTCGGCCGGGTCCTGCCCAAGCAGGCTCAGTTCGAGGACACCCGACTTCTTGCCGCGTTCCTTGACCGAGTAGTTGCGACGCAGATCGTCAATCGCCGTTTCCGCGGAGAGCTTCCTGAGCCGGAACTGCGTACCCGGCCGCGCCCTGAGTTCCGCGACGAAGATCGCGTAGCCCTGCTCACTGGCACGCGTCCCGGCCTTGCCTTTGAGGACCAGTTGATCATCCTGATCGAAGACCTCGAAAGTCCCACCCTCCCCGGCGATCAGGGTATGTTTCTCGTCCAGTTGCGGCCGCGGGACGTCGAGCGAGTCGACCTGAATGCGCTCACCGCCCCAGGCGAAGCTGGAGAGACCCAGCCACGGGGAATTCGGTTCATCGCCCTCGTAACGCCTGGCCAGCACGCTGCCAAGCAGGGGTAGCGTCCTCGGCACGGCAACGATGTCGAGCTTGAGCTTGGCTACCACCCGTCCGAGGACCATCCGCGAGCTGAGGATTTCGATCTCGGCAGAAACCGTCGTATCGTCACCCAGAAGGGGTTGCAGGGCCTTCAGCGAACCGACCCCTGAGCTTTTTTCTTCGACCTGCAGCAGACCGTCCGCCCGGTAGATCGGCTTGCTGACAAACACCCAGGTCAGACCGATGGCCAGGGCCAGCAGGCTGATCGCCGCAATCAGCCAGCGGTAGTCCATGAGTACGGCAATGATCTCGCCAAGCGCCAATCCTTCATCCACCTCTTCGGAGGAGATCTGCGGCAGCGGCTGCATTGCGGCTGCGGTCATGCCGGGAAGAGCGTTGGTATTGGCAGAGAGTCTTGACTGGTCGTTGTCCATTGGTCGTCCGTGGTTGCAGCCGCCCGACAGCGGGCTTGGCGGTTAAGCATGACGAGCCGGCAGTCACTCGCCGCCGATGCGTCTGGCCAGCGAGCCACCCGGAAAGCGGCCCGGTTCAGGATCAGCGTGTCGGTTGTCGCCCGCCGAAGAGTGGGTAATAGGTCTGGCTGGTCAGATTGAGCATCGTCGCCGTCGGCAACATGTTGGCGATCACGCGCTGCCAGCGAACAATCGGTGCGGTGTCGACGTAAATGATGTCACGAGGCCGCAACGGAAAGCGATCGGCGAGCAGCATCGCGTCCGGCAGGCTGGCATTGAGATGAAACAACTCCGGTGTATCGCTGTTGCCGCGCATGACATAGACCCAGCGTGGGTCGGCGGTTGTCTGATTGATGTAGCCGGAATCGCTGAGCGCTTCGGCAAGCGTCGAACGTTTCTTGTTCATCACCAGCGAACCCGGCTTGGCGACTTCGCCAAGCACGAACACCTTGTTATAGCTGCGGTCGGCGACGTTGACGATGTCGCCCTGCTCCAGCAGCGCGTTCTGCTCCCTGGCACCGTAGTCATACATGGCCTGAATATCGACCAGGTAGGTTGTGCCGCGCCGGGTGAGCAGCACGCGGCTGTAGTCCGCATCGGGCGTGAATCCACCGGCACGATTGACCGCATCGAGAACGGTCATCGGAATGTCGGTCACCTGCTGAATGCCCGGCTTGGCGACTTCACCGACGACGTACACCTGCTGGCTGCGGAATGCCACCATGCGCACGTCGAGCTGAACCTTCTCGATGTATTTGGCCAGTTTGGTCGACAGAATCGATCTTACCTCGCTGGTCGTCTTGCCGGCAACCTTGATTACTCCCGCGTAGGGAAAGAAAATGGTCCCGTCTTCGGCGATCACGGTGCCGGCCTGCTCCGCCGTACGAAAGCTGCCGGCAGGAATGGTCAGTTCCGGGTGGTCCCAGACGATGATCGAGATGATGTCACCAGCGCCGAGTCGGTATTCGGGCACCGGACCTGGCTGATCGCCTGAAAAGCGAGGATTGTTTTTCTCCGCCACCTTGGCTGAGCTGGTGCCGTCACCCACTGGCGGCCGAGCCGCCTTGAACATGTCGATGATCAGTTCGGCAGTGATCTGCTTGATCTTGACGTTGGCGGGAGCCAGCGTGTCACCCTGCTGTATCGGCAGTCGGACATCCGACTCATCGCGGTGACTGTACGCCTG
>DPSD01000290.1 GCA_003538495.1 Accumulibacter sp. | reverse complement strand
AAAAACACCAGTGCGGTGTCGGTCGGTAGGGTGTGGTCATGGCGGCTTGTCACCGCAACCTGGCATGGGGGGAAAGTCAATGACACGAAGCAATCTCGCGCTAGCCGGGGTGTTGGCCTTTGCGACAGCTACGGCTCACGCCTCGTTATTTGACCGCGGCGGCGGGTTGATCTACGACGATGTACTGAACATCACATGGCTATCCGACGCCAACTACGCCAAGACCAGCGGCTACGATAGCGACGGCCTGATGAACTGGAGTCCGGCCAACGCCTGGGCCGCCGGCCTCAGCTTCGGCGGCTACGAGGACTGGCGCTTGCCGACAGCGCTTAACCAAGACGGTAGCGGGCCGTGTGCTGGTTACAACTGCACCAACAGCGAAATGGGTCACATGTTTTACAACAACCTGGGGGTAAGCGCGGGCAGCAGCATTTTGACCGGGACAAATACAGCCAACCTCGCGCTGTTTACCAATCTGCAGACCATCGTTTACTGGTCCAGTACGGCCTACGCGCCGGTTCCGGCCGGCGACGCGTGGTACTTCGGTAACGGCACTGGCTACCAGACCATCCACAACCAGAATGACGAGTTTGGTGCCTGGGCGGTTCGCCCCGGCGATGTCGCCGCCGTACCGGAACCTGAAGTGTATGCCTTGTTACTTGCCGGATTGGGGCTACTTGGGTTTGTGGCGAAGCGGCGTCGTCGGTATTTCGACGCTTCGTGAGCTTCGGCTCTTTCGCAGTACCAAAGGGGTAGTAGTCCAATGGCACTACCTTATAGATGGGTCTGCCGTATGTGCCAGCGCGCCGCTCGCGATATACCCGGCGAATGGCATTAGCAATACTCTCGCACGGGCTGGTCGCCATTTCCAGCAGTTCAAGTCTCCGGTGAATCTTGATGGCGTTCCCCTGTGCCAGAAATTGCAGCATATTTAAGCTGGGGCAACCGTTTGAAACCCGGTAACGCTACCGAATTGCTCAGCAGCAGTCCACCGGCCCTATCACATTGCCCATTGCATCCTTGAGCACGTCGACCAACAGGCTGTCGTTGCCACGCTCCGACTGAAGACGCGACGCCTCTGCCAGTCTCGCCTCGAATTCGCTGGCGTAGTACGTCACACCCTTATCGTAGTGCGGCCTGTCTGCCTGCCGGACCGACGACACGACGCCAACGAAATCGCCTCGCGCCTTCGCCTCGTCGATCTGCCGCCGATGCTCCGCCCAGGCCTCAGGAGCCGCATCGGTCGGTGGTTCCACCAGCAAGCAGAAGGGCTGAACGGGTGGCGGTAGCAGTGCCTCTTCGAGCTTGGTCAGACGACGTTCGAGCGTGCTCATATCAGTGCCTCTTCGGGTAGCAGAATCACGCGGCAGGGCCGCCGGTCAGTACCGGCCAGCGCTTCGGCCTTCGACCGTTCCATGAAGGCATCTTCGGCCTCGTCGGCGCGTCGGTTCAGAACCCTGTCGCCGAGTTTGGCGCGAACCATCTCGCCGTTACCACGGGGTGACACGATGCGCCGGAAAATCACGTCGATGCGGTTCGCGTCCGGGGTGGCCGCTTTTTCCAGTTTCGCCATGCGGCGTTCAAGTGCTGTCGTCATTTCTTGCTCTCCAGTGCAGTGATGCGTTGTTCAAGCTCCAGTGTCTCAACTGCCTTTCTGCGCGCTTCCACGATACCGGCCAGCGCCGTACCCTCGCCAGGTAGCAAATCGCCGGCAGCAACAGCTTGCAGGATCGCCTGCTGCGCATCAGCGATACCGTCAGCGGTGCTCGTGTCCGGCAAGGTGATGCAGATCGGGCGCTCCTTCGCCGGTGGCACCAATCGTTCGAGCACCAGCCTTGCGGCGGATAAATCGCCATCCTTGGCCAAGCCGACGACGGCCTCCGTGATTTCCTTTGCGCCTCGCTCCATGATGCTCTGAACCATGACGGTCGCTTTGTTCCGTGCTCCGGCAGGCTTCCCGGTCGGGTTGCCGCTTTCACCTTTTTTCCAAGTCACTTGATCCCCTCCTGATAATTCAGCCGGATGCCCCAGTAAGGCCACAGAAACGCGCCAGGTCGAACGATCAAGCCAGCGTCGATACCATCCCACTATGCCACCGAAACGCGCCTGAGCGGCTTGCTATCAGCATTGTGCGGTGCGCTGTCTGCAACTTTCGCGCCAGAAGTGGCCACTACCGGCTAAACGTCAAGCGCAGCATGGCGAGGAACGATTCATGCTTGGCCGTGCTCACGGCATTTGCGAGCGCAGCATATGGGGGAAAACTAAGGTAGCCGACTGGCTCCCCATTGGGCACCGCCATGAAGCAGCATTTCAAGAGTGGCGAAACGGCGGGCACTTTCGACTGCGGCCCTGTGGGGCGGTAAGCTCCTTGGTAATCTCGCCGAATGCCTGCGACGCCTGAAACCTTGCCTGAAACCTTGTGGCAGATACCTTGCGCCGTCCGTCGCCAAAGCATGAACCTTGCTCTGAACCTTGGTTGGAAAGCTCGATGGAAAGCTCCAACTATCGCGCAATCCTTAGGAACGCCTACGAAAT
>DPSD01000687.1 GCA_003538495.1 Accumulibacter sp. | reverse complement strand
TCGACGGCAATCCCTTCCTGGTGTTTTCCCTGCGCGGGATCGACCTCGCCGCCGCCCTCAAGTCGCGCGACATTCAGCTCGGTCAAGATGCCGGCAGCGCGCTGCCCGCCCTGAGCGAACTCCTGCCCACCGGCGACGAGCGGGTGAGCGCCGATGCCGAACTGCTCGACGGCATCGATTTCTCGCTCGTGCCGGCTCTGTCCGAACCGCTGCTGCGCGTCCTGTCGGCGCAACCGCCGTTCTTCCCGACGGGAGACTTCCGCATGCTCATGGGGCGTTTGCTGGCACGCGTCTCGAAAGCGGCCCGGCAGGCGCTCGCCGCGGCGCCAGGCGACGAGACCGGCGGACTCTCGCCCGACGACCGCCCATGCCTGGTGATCAACTCCGAGTATGCGTGCACGCTCAGCGGAGTCGCCGGGATCAGCGACTGGCCGGCGTTGTTGGCGACTCTCGCGAACCTCTCCCCAGCCCGCCTGCCCGACTTCCAGCCCGAACTCGCGGCACTGCAGCCGTTGCGATTGCTGGCCCTGCACCTGCTCGCCCGCGGCGCAGTCGTCCCGCAGATCTTCTCGCTACAGGGGCACGAGGCTGGTCTGCGCTGGCTGCCGGCGACCCTCGATCCGGCAGTACGCGAACTGATGCAGCGGGTTCAGGATGGGTTGCCGCCCGGACGGGTGCTACTGCGCCAGGGCCGCAAGACGCTTGCCCTGAGCGCCGAGGCGCAGGCGACGACGCTGTGCTCGCTGCTTCTCGATCACTTCATCCACGCGTACTGCGGGGCCGGCCAGGAGAAACCCGCCGGCGACAAAACGCTGGCGCTGTTCTTCGTCAGCGGACGCGCGCGCTACGACGGACCCGGCGAAGGGTCGATTGCCGCCGGCATCCACGCCTGGCTGGCACGCTTTCATCTTGCCCGCCGTGAGCACGCGCCGGTGCTCTGCCTCGACGAGTGTGCCGCCAGCGATGACGGTGATGCCGGTGACTTTGCGCTGGCACTGGCCGCGGAAAGCAACAATGCCCTCGAAGTGCCGGTCGCTCTGGCGACCGTACTCCGCGATCCTGCCTGGTCGCAGGCACGTTTCGGGATTCTGCAAACGGTGGCGCTGCTCGCCGAGTTCTATCCGCCGCTCAACCGCTATGTCAGTGCCGGCGCGCGCATACCGCTGCGCATTGCCGCCGACGAGCTGCCGGACCTGCTCTTCGACACCCTGCCGGTGCTGCGTCTGCTCGGCATCCGGACGCTGCTTCCGAAAGCGCTGGAGCGTCTGCTGCGGCCACGCCTGTCACTGCAGATCAAGGCTCAGGCACCGGACAGCGGCGGCTTCTTCAACGCCGATGACGTCTTCGCCTTTGACTGGCGGGTGGCGGTCGGCGAGTATCTGCTGTCGCGCGAGGAGTTCGAACGGCTGGTGCGCGAGGCGACCGGCGTGATCCGCTTCAAGGGCACTTATGTCTATCTCGACCCGGCCGAGATCGAGCGTCTGCGTGCCCGGCTCGCGCACTCCACCGAACTCCCCGGCAGCGAACTGCTGCGCGTCGCTCTCGCTGGTGAATACGCGGGCGCGCCGATCGGCCTCGATGCCGCGGCGCAGCAATTGCTGCAGCAGTTGCTGGAAGCCGGCGCGGTCGCCCTGCCGGCGGCCCTGCAGGCAAGGCTGCGCCCTTACCAGGAGCGCGGTTACGCCTGGCTCTATCGCAATGCCCGGCTCGGCTTCGGCAGCGTCATCGCCGACGACATGGGGCTCGGCAAGACCGTGCAAGTGATCGCGATGTTGCAGAAACTCAAGGAGGATGGCGCCCTGGCCGAGGCCAGAGTGCTGGTGGTGGTTCCCACCAGCCTGTTGACCAACTGGCAGAAGGAACTCGCCCGCTTCGCCCCGGAATTGAGCGTTGCCGTTTTCCACGGCAGCCGCCGCGAACTCGCGACACCTCCGGGGGAGCAGCGACCGGACCTGCTGCTCACCACCTATGGCGTCGCGCGCAGCGAGGGCGCCGCGCTGAAGTCGCTGCCCTGGCGGGTGGTCATCGTCGACGAAGCGCAGAACATCAAGAACCCGGCGACCGCCCAGACCCGGGCCGTCAAGGCCATCCCGGCGACGACCTGCATCGCCATGAGCGGCACACCGGTCGAGAACCGTCTCTCGGAATACTGGAGCATCATGGACTTCGCCAACCGCGGCTATCTCGGCAAACTGCCGCAGTTCGTCAGGGAATACGCGCTGCCGATCCAGACCGATCACGACCAGCAGGTGGTGCAGCGCTTCCGGCGTGTCACCGCCCCTTTCCTGCTGCGCCGGCTGAAGTCCGACAAGACGATCATCAGTGACCTGCCGGACAAGATCGAGCAGGATCAGTACTGCAGCCTGTCGAGGGCGCAAACCGCGCTGTACGAATCGGTGGTACAGGAAGGATTGCAGACCATTGCTGGCGAATCGGAGACCTTCCGGCGGCAGGGGCTGGTGCTGCAGATGATCCTGGCGCTGAAGCAGATCTGCAACCACCCGGCGCAGTACCTAAAACAGGGAGATGCCGACGCAGCGCTGTCGGGCAAGGCCGTACGTTTCCTCGAACTGATCGAAGACATCCACGCGAGCCTGGGCAAGGTGCTGGTGTTCACGCAGTTCCGCGAAATGGGCGAACTGCTCTGTGGCTGGCTGCGCGAACGGCAGCGACGCGAACCGCTGTTCCTGCACGGTGGCCTGACGCGCATCCGGCGCGATGCCCTGGTCGAACGTTTCCAGAACGATCGCACCGAGCGGGTGTTCATCCTCTCGCTGAAGGCTGGCGGCACCGGTCTCAACCTGACGGCGGCGGCCAACGTGATCCACTACGACCTGTGGTGGAACCCGGCGGTCGAGGCACAGGCCACCGACCGCGCTTACCGTATCGGCCAGCAACAGAATGTACAGGTGCATCGCCTGATCACCCGCGCCACTTTTGAAGAACGCATCAACGACATGATCCGCGCCAAGCGCGAACTCGCCGACCTGACCGTCGGCGCCGGCGAACAATGGATCGGCAATCTCGGCAGCGATGAACTCGAAGAACTGTTCACCCTGCATTGAGTACCAACAGGCAGAATCGAGCAGATTTTGAGGAAAGGATGGGAGGCGGTATGCGTGAACGGGTGATCATCGACTTTGAAACCACCGGACTGTCGGCGATGATGGGCGACCGGGCCACCGAGGTCGCGGCGGTGGTGATCGACGAAACGGGAATCATCGACCGTTTTCAGAGCCTGATGAACGGCGGCCGCCAGATTCCACTCTTCGTCCAGCAACTGACCGGCATCAGCAATGCCCGCCAGGCGTCCGCCCAGGTACTCAGATCGGAAGAGCGTCGTGTAGGGACAGA
>DPSD01000377.1 GCA_003538495.1 Accumulibacter sp. | reverse complement strand
CCCTCTTTCCCTACACGACGCTCTTCCGATCTCTGCGGTCTTCTCGAGCGAAGCGCTTCGCTATCCCGAAGCCGCCACGGCGGACCGCTGCGCGAGCCGGGCAGCCGCGCCTGGCAGCGCTATGTGGAAATGCGCGCGCAGGGATTGCGCGGCACCAACGCGCTGGAGTCACAGCTCGACCTTCTGTACGCCTACAGCCAGTATGAGCTGGCCCGGCAGTTTCCGCAGCGAACGCACCTGCGGCTGTACCGGGGCGTCAACCGGCTCTCCGAGCACGAAACCGTCGATGACAATCCCCAGGGCGACAAGGTGCTGCTGCTCAACAACATCAATTCCTTCTCGCGCTCGCGTGAGCGCGCCGGCGAATTCGGCGACGACCTGCTCGCCGTCGATGTTCCCCTGCCGAAGCTGGCCTTCTTCAGCCAGTTGCTGCCCGGCATGCTGCGTGGCGAGGATGAGTACGTGGTCATCGGCGGCCTCTACCGGGTGCGGCGGGCGCGCTTCTAGGGCGGGCCGGCCTGCTCCGGGTTGCCGCTCTGTCCGCCCTTGTCGCAAAACCTACACTGGCGTCAAACTCCGGTTCGTCAGCCGCACAATGGTTGGCAGGAAGACTTGGCGCGCTTCTTGCATGAGCAGGGTAAATTCACCCGGAGTACGCGCAATGACCTTCACCCACTTTCTCACGCAATGGCAATCCGGCCTCATCGACGGCAGCATCGTTCCCTACCTTGGCCCCGGCGTCCTTGCGGACGTGACGTCGACTCTCGACAGCCGGACGATGCCTGCCAGCAGCGAGCAACTCATCCTGGCGATGAACAATGGCTTGCCGATGGCACCCAAGCTGATGTACGAATTTCCGCGCGCGGCAATGAATGTCGAACTCAAGCGCGGCCGGGCGGCAGTGACGCGCTTCCTCGATACGACTTATGGCGAAACGCGCTGGACACGCGCGGCGGTGCACGAGTGGCTGGCGACGCTCCACCCTCCCTATGTGATCGACATCAACCGCGACACGCAGTTGCTCGATTCGTATGACGGAATTCCGCACCTGCTGATTCTCGGCTGTGCACGCATCGGCGGCACCGACTATCGCTTCAAACTGTATGTCTCGGACGGCCGCAGCTACCGCGAGATCCCTCCCGAGCAGGCCGATGCGACCCTGCCCGTCCTCTTCAAGCCGATGGGCGCGCCGAGGCCGCAGCCGAGCTACATCGCCTCCGACGCCGATTATGTCGATTACATCACCGAACTGATGGGCGGCTTCGCCGTGCCCGCGTTCATCAAGACGCGGCGTCGCGGCAAACGCTATCTGCTGCTCGGCATGCGCCTCAATCGCGATTCCGAGCGCATGGTTCTCTCCGACCTGCTCCACGACGCCGCCACCGAGCCCGCCGGCTGGGCGTTGATCGCCGACCCCAACGACAAGGAACGGCGCTTCTGCAAGCGGATCGGCATCGAGCTGATCGAAGAGGAAGTGACGGCGCTGATCGGTGAAGCCCTATTGAGCTGAAAGGCTGTGAGTCATTCTTCCACTTGCGGCCTTTCGGAGTGAAGCCGTCCGTCGCCACAGTCAATGCCTTTGCGGATCTCGCCCAGTGTCAGCACGCTCAGAAACAGCGACTGAGGCGGCCGCGCTTGCAACCAGGTCACGACCTGCGGGTCGGGCTGCTTGCGGCGCAGCTCGGACAGGACGTTGGTGTCGATCAGCTAGCTCAAAAGTCCACCTCGCGCGGCAGGCTTCGGTCGCGTTCGAAGTCGATGTCCTCCTGTCCGTAGAGCGGCGACTGACCCATGAAGTCCACCAGCGATTCACTGTTGCCGCTCAAACGATCGAACAACTCGCGCGAGATGACGACCGCGACCGAACGACCGTGCACGGTGATTTCCTGCGGCCCCTCGTCGGCCGCACGTTTGACCAGATCAGAGAATTGCGCCTTGGCCGTTTGCATTTGCCAGGTTTGCATAGCTCGCTCCCATCCATGGGTTTACATTCTGACCAGACAGGTCAGAGCCATCGAGTCACTTTAACCGAAACCTGCGACATCGACATGTCCAAACGCATTGCCATCCTCGTAGATCGGCGAATTCCCGAGGGTCGCGGTAGCACCCCCGCGCTGGCGGCCTGAGTGCTGCCACCCTCAGCGGCCGCAGTCGGGCGAACGTGCTTCCAGCAGCCGCACCAGGGCATGCAGTACGCGATTGACCGGCGTGGCAATGCCCAGGGCCTCGCCCCGGCGCAGCACGTAGCCGTTCAGGTGATCGATTTCGCTGCGCTTGCCGCGCGCCACGTCGTGCGCGGTGGAGGATTTCTGCGTCGCCATCGAACGTGCGATGCCCGCCACCGCAGCGTGGATGTCGCCCGGCACCACGACGCCGTCGGCCTGCGCCACGGCCAGGCATTCGGCGACGATGTCCGCCATCACGCCGGCAATGCCTTCGCCCGGCGCAATGCGGCCGTAGGGCAACTGGGTGATCGCCGACAACGCGTTGTAGGCACAGTTGATGATCAGCTTGGCCCACAGCGCGCCGGCCACATTGTCCGAGACCTGCACCGGCACGCCGGCGACGGCGAACTCGGCCACCACCTCGGCGCTGCCGGCAAAAGGACCGATCACCAGCTCGCCGCGCCCGTGGTGGCGCAGGTGGCCCGGCCCCGCCATCTCGGTGGCGACATACACCACCGCCGCATGCACCGGCCGCCCCAGTGCCGCCTGCAGGCGTTCGGCATTGTCGTAGCCGTTCTGCAGGCTCAGCAGTATGGCATCATCGGCAAGGTGCGGAGCCATCTCCACCGCAGCCTGCAGGGTGTCGGTGGACTTCACGCAGCACAGCACCATGCGCGCGCCAACGAGGCCGGCCGCCTCGATGGTGGCCGCGACCCGTACATGCTCCTGGAAGTTCTGCGTGTCCATGTAGAGGCCGTCGCGTTTGATCGCCTCGACATGCTGCGGCCGCCCGATCAGCACCACCTCGCGCCGCGCGCGCGCCAGCATGCCACCGTAGTAACAGCCGACCGCGCCGGCACCCAGTACCGCTGTTTTCATAGGATGTGCTTGCCGCCTTTGGCGATACAGCTGACCCCGCTCAGGCCTGCTCGCTGACGCCGGCCGAGGAAAAACTGGCCATTTCGTTGAGGAAAGCGGCAGCAGCGCGCACCAGCGGCCAGGCCAGTGCGGCGCCAGTGCCCTCGCCGAGACGCAGACCGAGGTCGAGCAGCGGTTCGGCGT
>DPSD01000361.1:4168-4514 GCA_003538495.1 Accumulibacter sp. | reverse complement strand
GGCGCCCAAGTCGCTGAGGACGGCCGGAATCGCCATCACTGGCCCGATCCGGACTTCGCCGGGCGCGCTCATCGTCGGCGAAGGCGGCTGCCGCGAGGCGGGCAGGGGTTTCATCGGCGCGTTCTTGTTTTCCGAGGGCATCCGCTGGTCGAGGCCTTGGCGGCCTTGGTTGAAGCAGCAATTCTGATCAAAATGTCCGGAATTGCAAGGCCCGCCGAGGGCCAGCCTTGTTATAGTCCCGACTGTCCCGACACGCAGGAGGAAACCATGCACCAGATTCGCGGCATCACCAATGCACTATGCCTTTTCTTGGCTGTCGTGTCGCTGGCCGGCCCGGCGTCGGCGC
>DPSD01000361.1:0-3892 GCA_003538495.1 Accumulibacter sp. | reverse complement strand
TCTCGTCGGCCTGCTGCTCGGCCTGGCCGGCCCGGCGTCGGCGCAGCAGGTCACCGGCGCTCTGGGTTCGGCCAGCGCCACTACCAGCATCAGCGGCAAGCAGTTGCCGTCGCCCGATCCGAAGTTCGGCGGCGTGATCAAGGACGACGCCTTGCAGTCGAAACCCTGGTGGGCGCCGCGTATCGTGCCGCCGAAAGGCGCCCCCAACGTCCTGCTGATCATCACCGACGACGCCGGCTTCGGCGTTCCCAGCACTTTCGGCGGCGTCATTCCGACGCCGACCATGGACCGCATCGCCAACGAAGGGCTGCGCTACAACCGGGTCTTCTCGACCGCGCTGTGCTCGCCGACCCGCGCCGCGCTGATCACCGGCCGCAACCACCACTCGGCCGGCTTCGGCGTGATCTCCGAGCAGTCGACGGGTTTCCCCGGCTACAACAGCATCATCGGCCAGGACAAGGCGACGATCGGCCGCATCCTGCTCGACAACGGATACGCGACTTCGTGGTTCGGCAAGGACCACAACACGCCGGCCTTCGCGGCCAGCCAGGTCGGGCCCTTCAACCAGTGGCCGACCGGCATGGGCTTCGAGTACTTCTACGGTTTCGTCGGCGGCGACGCGAACCAGTGGCAGCCGAACCTGTTCCGCAACACGACGCAGATCTATCCGTTCGACGGCAAGCCGGGCTGGAACCTGATCACCGGCATGGCCGACGACGCAATCGACTACATCTCGCGCATTCACCAGACGGACCCGTCCAAGCCGATCTTCATCAAGTACGCGCCGGGCGCCACGCACGCGCCGCACCACCCGACCAAGGAATGGGTGGACAAGATCAGCGCGATGCACCTGTTCGACGACGGCTACAACAAGCTGCGCGAGCGCATCTTCGAAAACCAGAAGAAGCTCGGTGTGATCCCGACGGGCATCACCCTCACGCCCTGGCCCGACAAGGTGCTCAAGCCCTGGGACCAACTCGACGACCTGACGAAAAAGCTGTTCATCAAGCAGGTCGAAGTGTTCGCCGCCTATGCCGCCTACAACGACCATGAGATCGGCCGCGTGATCCAGGCCTTCGAGGACGTGGGCCGGCTCGACAACACGCTGATCATCTACATCAACGGCGACAACGGCACCAGCGCCGAGGGCGGTCCGCTGGGCACGTTCAACGAGGTGGCGTTCTTCAACGGCCTGAGCGAGCTCCCGGTCGACGTGCAGATGAAGTGGTACGACGTCTGGGGCACCGAGCAGACCTACAACCACATGTCGGCCGGCTGGTCCTGGGCCTTCGACACGCCGTTCGACTGGTTCAAGCAGAATGCCTCGCGGCTCGGCGGCATCAATCAGAACATGGTCGTGTCCTGGCCGGCGCGCATCAGGGACAAGGGCGCCCTCCGCGAGCAGTTCATTCACGTGATCGACGTGGTGCCGACGATCCTTGAGGCTGCCGGCATCAGCGCGCCGGAAATGGTCGATGGTGTCCGGCAGGCGCCCATCGAGGGCACGAGCTTCCTCTACACCTTCGACGCCACCAACGCCAGGGTGCCGTCGCGCCACAAGACGCAGTACTTCGAGATGTTCGGGCAGTGGGCGCTGTACGATGAAGGCTGGCTGCTGAGCACGGAAGTGAACCGCGCGCCCTGGGTGGCCTTCGGTCCGGCGAACCCAGATCCGCTCAACAACCAGGTGTTCCAGCTGTACGACCTGAGCAAGAGCTGGAACCAGGCCGACGACATCGCCGAGAAACACCCGGCGAAGGTGACGGAGATGCGCGCGAAATTCCTCGCCGAGGCGCAGAAGTACCACGTGCTGCCGCTGGATGCCTCGATGGCGGCCCGCATCGTCGCGCCGCGCCCGAACATCACCGCCGGGCGCACCGAGTTTGTCTACACGCGGCCGATGGTCGGCCTGCCGCAGGGCGATTCGCCGGGGCTGCTGAACTCCTCGTACACGATCACGGCCGACATAACGGTCCCCGCAGGCGGCGCCGAGGGCATGATCCTGACCTCCGGTGGGCGTTTTGCCGGCTACGGCTTCTACCTGCTGAAGGGCAAGCCGGTGTTCCTGTGGAACATGGTCGACCTCGAACGCATCAAGTGGGAAGCCCCCGACGCGCTGCCGCCCGGCCGGCACACGATCGAGTTCGATTTCCGCTACGAGGGGAGCGGCACCGGCACGCTGGCGTACAACAACTTTAGCGGCCTCGGACGGCCCGGCGTGGGCACGCTGATGGTCGACGGCAAGAAGGTCGCGACCAAGCGGATGGAGAAGACGCTGCCGATAATCCTGCAGTGGGACGAGAGCTTCGACATCGGCTCCGACACGCTGACCGGCGTGAACGACGCCGACTACAAGCCGCCGTTCCCGTTGACCGCCAAGCTCGACAAGCTGACGGTCAAGGTCGACCGGCCGCAGTTGTCACCCGAGGACATCAAGAAGCTCCAGGCGGCAATGATCGAGAAGGCGAAGAGCGACTAAGGTGGCGGTCGCCGGCCAGGGGCGCAGACCGTGCACGTGCAGCACGCCGGTCTGCGCTCTTCTCGTTCTGCCGAGGAACGAGGGCTGGGAGCGGCTGGTTCGGGGGCGGGGCGAGCCAGGAGATGAATGGCCCGCGCGAGAAGGACGCTCGCCGGCTGATGGCACGGAATCCCTGCCGACTTCGCGGTAAACCGTGAGCCGTGGGTTCCATTTCCGGATGAAGGGGACAGAAATGAATGTGAGCAAACTCGAATACACCCGGGTCGCCCTTGCGCTGGCAGCCGCGCTGGCATTCGCGCCGGCGTTCGCGCAACAGCGGAACCCCGAGCGGAACGCCTACTTCGGCGAGACGCACCTGCACACCAGCTGGTCGGTCGACGCCTGGGTGATGGGCAACCGCATCACCGGCCCGGCCGATGCCTACAAGTACGCGAAGGGCGAGACCATCAAGCACCCGCTGGGCTTCGACATCAAGATCGACACGCCGCTCGACTTCATGGGCGTGACCGATCACTCCGAGTATGTCGGCGTCACCAGGCAGGCCAACACTCCGGGATCCTACGTGAGCACTTTGCCTGCCGCGCAACCGATGATCATGAAGGATCCGAACAGTTCGGCCGAGCAGAACGCGGTCTTCTCGTATCTGCTCAAGCTGGCCGGAAGCGCGCCGGTGAAGTCGCTCATGTCGCCGAAGGTCACTGCCACCGTGTGGAAGGAAAACGTCAAGATTGCCGACGAAGCCAATCAACCCGGCAAGTTCACTGCGTTCTGCGCGTACGAGTGGACCTCCATGCCGGACCAGCGCAACCTGCATCGCAACGTCTTCTTCCGTGACTGCGGCAAGGTGCCGGACTATCCCTTCAGCGCGCTCAACTCGAAGCTCCCCACGGAGCTGTGGAAATGGATGGACGCGCAGCGGAAGGCCGGCAACGATCTGCTCGCGATCTCGCACAACGCCAACGTCAGCGACGGCTGGATGTACCCGGTCGACATCGACAATACCACCGGGCGGCCGATCGACGCCGCCTGGGCGGCGGCGCGCGACCGCAACGAGCGCCTGATCGAGATCAAGCAGGGCAAGGGCCAGTCGGAGACGCATCCCCTGCTGTCGCCCAATGACGAGTTCGCGAGCTACGAGATGTACCAGACCATCCTCGGCCTGCCGGACGACGTCGGCCGCATCGACCGCATCACGGGCAGCTACGCGCGCCAGGCGTTGAAGGACGGCCTGGCGATGCAGGACCAGCGCGGCTACAACCCGTACAGGTTCGGCATGGCCGGCGGCTCCGACTCGCACAACAGCGCCAGCTCCTACCGCCAGGACAACTTCTTCGGCCTGCACGCCGACGCGGACGGGACGGTCGAGCGGCGCTTTGCCGGCGTGCTGATCGGCAGCCCTGAAGCATGAATGCT
>DPSD01000588.1:2780-4236 GCA_003538495.1 Accumulibacter sp. | reverse complement strand
GAAGCTGGAATTGCAAAACTGACAGAGAGGTGAAGCATGATGGATTTTGAAGATTTCTTTGCGAGATTGTGGGCCGCCGTGGTGGCGGTGTTTTTCGGGGCGTTCGTCCTGTCTCTGGCGAACACGGCGCACGCCCGCGTTTTCCCTGAGTGCAACACGGCGGCCGAAGCCGGAAAGCTCTACGGTGCGGCGGATGCTGACGCCTGGGTGAAGCGCATTTGTGACGCGCAGGAATCGACCTATCGGACGTGGGAAGCGAACCTGCAAAAGCTCGACATTGGGCAGCAGGATTTGTCGATGGCGACGAACGCCGGGAATTGGCAAGCCTACCGGGACAAGTGGGCCGAATTGCTGCCGGTGTTGAAGGAACTGGAAGCCGCTGCGGTGGCGAACCGGAACGCGCCAGGCGCGGCAAACATCCTTAGTCTGTATCGCAACGATTTGGGCTTGTTCTTGCAGAACGCGGGCCTTGCCTCGTCTGGTAGTCTGGACGATTTCAGCGCCCGGATTTTGGCCGGTCTGGACGGCGAACGGCCAGCGGCGGCGGCAACGGCCGGCGTCAATGTCGTGCAGCAATCCGTGACGCGGGGCGTTGAATTCGTGAAGGGCCTGGCGGCTGCGGAAGGCGACAAGGTTCTAGCGGAGTATCGCGGCCAGGTTGAGCAGAAAGCCGCGACGCGGCGGGAGCAGCTTTCAGGCAACACGGCAAGCGGCTATTTCGGTGGCTTCGCCCGGCGCATCACCGAAGTTTGGGGCATCTTCTTCTTCGTCCTGTTTGTGCTGATGCTAGTTGCGGTCGTGGTGGCCGTGAAGCGCAAGCAAAACCCGATCACGCTGGCGGGCGCGGCCTCGCTCGCTTACCTGCTGCCGGGGTCGGCAATGGTGCTGGCGTTCGTGTTGGTTCCGTTCCTGCCTTCCTGGGCCATGATCGCGGCAACCCTGGTCGGCACCTACGCCATGTATGCGCAGGGCGGCCGCATCTGCGGCGCGCTGGCGTCCAAGCTCGGCGAAGGCTCCACCCTGGGCCATCGGCTGCGCGTCCTGGGGGCCTGGCTGGACAATCTGCGGGCCGGATTGCAGGGCGAACCGGGCGGCGCTGCCAGCATAGGCGCGGCCGCCGTTCAAGCCGCTTCCACGCCCGGCGCGCAGCCGGTCACGCATGGGTCGGCCAGGTGGGGCACGGTCGCGGAAATCCGCCAGGCCGGGCACCTGGTCGCGCCCGGCAAGCCCGCCGGTTTCGCCCTGGGCCGGGTGGCAGATACGCCCGCCGGCCTCGATCAGCGTTTCCGCTTTACCGGCCACGTCGTGACGGTCGCCCCGACCGGCTCCGGCAAGGGCATTGGCGCGGTAATTCCGAACCTCCTTGACTATCCCGGGTCGGCCCTGGTGCTCGACGTGAAAGGCGAAAACGCGGCCGTGACGGCTCGCGCCCGCCGGGCGCTCGGCCAGGCCGTGA
>DPSD01000588.1:0-2469 GCA_003538495.1 Accumulibacter sp. | reverse complement strand
CGGCCAGGCCGTGCATGTGGTCGATCCGTTCGCGGTCAATGGCGACGGCGGCGCGGCCTTCAACGTGCTTGACCGGCTCGACGTGTGGAACCCGGATTGCGTGAGTGAGTCGGCCATCCTGGCCGATGCCCTGGTGATCTCCGAAAGCAAGGGCGACGGCGTGCATTTCGATGAGTCGGCCAAGAACTTCCTGCAAGGCTTGATGCTGCACGTTGCCGGACTGGATGACGTGGAGCGCCGGAACCTGGGCGAGCTGCGCCGGCTGCTGACGGCAGGGGAAGCGGAGTTTTTCGACCTCCTGGGCATGATGGCCGCCGACGAAACGGCCGCCTTCGGCATCCCGGCCAGGGCGGCAAATACGCTCATGGGCATGGCCGACAAGGAACGCGGCTCCGTGCTTTCGACGGCCCGCCGGAATACGGCATTCCTGGATGATCCGCGCATCGCGGCCGCGCTGTCTCGCTCCGGCTTCGACCTGTCGGAAATCAAGGCCACGGCCATGACGGTTTACCTGGTCATGCCAGCCAACCGCATCGGCCCGAATGCCCGGTTCCTGCGCCTGTTCATCAGCTCGGTGATTGCGGCGATCACGTCCAGCAACGTGCAGCCGGCGCACCGGGTCGCGTTCCTGCTCGATGAGTTCGGCCAGCTCGGCTACATGAAGCAGATCGAGGACGCGGTTTCCCTGCTGCGCGGCTACGGCCTGGCCTTCTGGGTGTTCATTCAAGACCTGTCGCAGCTCAAGGGCACCTATCCGAAGTGGCAAACCTTCCTGGCGAACAGCGCCAAGTCGTTCTATGGAACGGACGACTACGACACGGCCAAGTACATCAGCGACAGCCTGGGCAAAGCCACGATTGAGTTTGAGACGGAGAACACCGGCCGCAACAGCGGCACCGGCATTTCCGGCGGCGGCGGCTCGATGAACAGCGGCAAGAGCAAGGGCACAAGCCAGCAGTTCGCCGGGCGTGAGCTGCTGACGCCTGACGAGGTGATGCGCCTCGGCCCGGAAAAGCCGATTGTGCTGGTCAAGGGTGAATATCCCTACCTGCTCGACCGGCTGAACTACCTGGCCGATCCCGAGTATGCCGGGCGGTTCGATGCGAACCCCTACCATAGCTGACGGGCGCGGCCATGTGGGTTTTCGTCGTCATCGGTTATCTGCTGCTGGTCGGCCTGGCCGCCTGGTTCGGCGGCGGCGCGGTGATGACGGTCGCCGCCGGCGGCTTCGTCCTGGCCGTGGCGCTCTGGCTGCTCGATGGCCTGCTGGCCGATCTGCTGCGCGGGCCGCTGCGGTGGCTCGCCAAGCCCTTCCGGGCGCTGGCCTCGGCCTTGGGCGTGCTGACCGTGCTGCCGTTCATTCCCGGCATCTTCCTGGGGTCGTTCCTGCTCGAACTGTTCCGCCGGCCGCCGCGCCAGGCGGAACCTGGCCGCCCTGCCCCGGCCACGCCGATGCAGGCAGCCGGCCGACGCACGGCTGACGTAATCGACCTAGCGGCATTTCGCCAGCGGCGCACGGAAGAGTAAAAGCATTTATGATGTTTTGAGTAAATGAGTTTATCGGCTAAAATCCGCTGCCCCTCAAGTGTCAATAAAAGGCCCGCACATGGCGGGCCTTTTCGTGCCCCCGCCCTCAAGGGCCTAGCCCGGCGATGGTTTCGGGCCGGTTTTATTGACACTTGAGGGGCGGGCTTCACTCCCCGCCTTTCTTCTTGGTGTTCTCTGGCTTGCTTTCGACCGGGTTGATACGGGCCAGCAACGCGGCTGCCTGCTCCTGATGCGCCTGGAGCTGACCGGCCAGCCGGGCGGCTTCCTCGCGGGCCTGCCCGGCTTCCTTCCTGGCCTGGTCGCGTTCGCCCTGGGCAGCGGTGAGCCGTTCGGCCATGCGGTGCGCCTCGGCGGCTGCCGCCTTCTTCTGTTCCTGGTGCGCTTCGCGCTCGGCGTTGGCCTTGGCGCGAACGCCCGCCAGTTCCTCGCGTACCTGGTCGAGCTGGGCAGTAGCGGCCGCCGTGGCCTTCTGCTGTTCGGTCAGTGCTCCGCGTGTCTGCTCGGCGTCCTGGTGCGCCCTGTCCAGCTCCGTGCGCAGCTCGCCGGCGCGGCGCTCTATCTCCACGGCGCGGGCCTCAGCGGTGTGGGCCTGTTCCGTGGCGGTGGTCAGTTGGCCGCGCAGCTCGTCGGCCTCGATGCGTGCGGCCTGTTCGGCCGCCTCGATGGACGCCAGGCGGGATTGCAACTGCTCCACGTCGCCGGCCAGCTTGTCGGCAAGCTCGGTCGCCTCGGCCCGGTCGGCCTCCAGCTCGGCGCGGGCCTTCTCCAGCGCCTCACGCTCCACGGCCAGGCGGGCGTTCGCTAGGTCGAGCGCCACGGCCCACACATCCGCGCCCAGCTCGGCCCGGCGGTCGGCGACGGCCTGGGGCGCAGGCTCCCGCAGCGGCGCGGCGGCGGCACCGTCGGGGGCCGTCTCTCTGC
>DPSD01000048.1:1400-3476 GCA_003538495.1 Accumulibacter sp. | reverse complement strand
CAAACAGCAGGATCACGCCGGCGCTGCGCTGCGCGTCGCGCAACAGCGGTGCGATGTGCAGCGCATAGTGACGCCGGTTGGCGTTGACGATCTGGCGGTCGAGGGCGTTCTGCGTGTCGATTACCTGCTGACTATCGGTGACCAGATCGGGCATGTCCGGCAGCGCCAGATCGCGCAGATGCCGACCAATTTGCGCTACGCCGAGCCTGAACAGCCGTGCGGCTGCGCTGTTGAAGCGCTGCAGGGCGGATTTCTGATCAAGCACCAGCAAGGGGTAGTCAACGCTGTTCTGGATACATTCCAGTTCGATATTGAGTTCCTGTGTTTCCGCGGTCTTGATCTGCAATTCCTCATTGACCGTCGCCAGCTCTTCGTTGGTCGATTGCAGTTCCTCGTTCGACGCCTCGAGTTCTTCGTTCGATGCCTGCATTTCCTCATTCGAGGCCTGGATCTCCTCATTGAGCGCCTGCATTTCCTCGTTCGAGGTCTCGAGTTCCTCGACCAGCGTCTGCAGATGTTCGCGCGTTGCTGCCAGTTCGTCTTCGAGTTCCTTGTTCGTGACGTTGTTGCTGTCCTCGATGGTATTCTTGCCGGCCGGCGCTGGAATCCACTCGATACAGACCATGAACAGCGTTTCGTTGCCGGGAGCCAGAACCGGGTGCACCGAAAGACGGACGCCACGATTCGGGTCGAGCGCCTTGATGTGCCGTGGCCGCCCGTGCGCCACGGTCTGCTTGACCTGTGCCTGTCGCATCAGCACCTGGACCTCGGTGCGCAGCTCGCGACGGATCAGCGAGATCAGGTCAAAAGCCGGTTTGCCGGGCGAAACATTGAGCAGCCGGCTGGCGTCACCGTGAATGTGGCGAATTTCGAACTTGCCGTTGATCAGGATGCTGGTCGGGATGAAATACCGCCCAGCCGCCTCGAGCAGGATGTTCTCGAAACCCAGCGGGGTGGTCGGTTTGGCCGGCCTCAGATGCTGGTTCAGACCGGCGGCCGGAATGGCCATCTCGGAACGTAGCAGCGGCAGTCGGGCAGCGACCCCGTGCCGGCGGTACAGGCGCCCTTCCTTGTCAACCACGCCGAACAGCGCCTCCTGCTGGAAAATCCCCTCGGACTTGCCGAGGAACAGGTAGGCGCCCGGATTGAGCGCGTAATGGAACACCGACAGCAGCCGGGCCTGCAACTCACTCTGGAAATAAATCAGCACATTACGGCAACTGATCAGGTCGAGGCGGAGAAACGGCGGATCCTGCACCAGATCCTGACGAGCAAAGATGACCACGTCACGCAGGTTCTTGTTGATCTCGTAGCGGTCACCGTGTGGCGTGAAATGGGCGCGGATGCGACTGCGATCCATGTGTGCCAGACTGGCGGCAGCAAAGACGCCGCGCCGTGCCAGAGCCATCGCGTCGAGGTCGATGTCGGTGGCGAAGATCTGCAGTCGGTACTGATCGAAGGAAGCTCCCAGACGTTCGGAAAACAGGATGGCCAGCGAATACGCTTCCTCGCCGGTGGCGCAGCCCGCGGTCCAGACGCGGATGTCGTCACCGGGCTGTTTGTTGGCGAGAATGTCGCCAACCACCTTGTCGAGGCGGGCAAAGGCATCGCTGTCCCGAAAGAAGGCGGTGACCGAGATCAGGATGTCCTTGCACAGCCGGTCGAGTTCGACCGGCGTGTCGTCGACCACCTGCAGGTAATCCTGTAGCGTACTGACATGGTTTGCCGCCATTCGCCGCTCGATCCGTCGCCACAAGGTCGGTTCCTTGTACTGCGAGAAATCGACCTTGGTGCGGCTGCGTACCTTGCCGAGCAGTGTCTTGAGCGTTGCCGGGGCACTTGCCGCCTGCGTGGCCACCGGGATCAGTCCGCGGTTGAGGACAATCAGACTGATCTCGGCGCCCATCGTCTCGGGCGGTAGAATCCAATCCACGCTGCCGGTATCGATTGCTGACTGGGGCATGCCGTTATACTTGGCGGTTTCGGGATCCTGGGAAAAGGTGAAACCGCCCGCCGCCTTGATCGCGTGGATTCCCGCAGCACCGTCAGAGCCCGTGCCGGACAGGATGATGCCGA
>DPSD01000048.1:0-1216 GCA_003538495.1 Accumulibacter sp. | reverse complement strand
GATCCTGGGAAAAGGTGAAACCGCCCGCCGCCTTGATCGCGTGGATTCCCGCCGCACCGTCAGAGCCGGTGCCGGACAGGATGATGCCGATCGTTGATTCGCCGACTTCCTCGGCCAGTGAGGCGAAGAAACGGTTGACCGATGGCTTGGGCATTGATTCCTTGGTGGGTTCGACGAGCCGGAAGTGACCCGCTAGCAGCGTCAGATTGCGATTCGGTGGCGTGATATAGACCGTATTTGCTTCGGGCAACATTCCGTCCTCGATGTCCCGGACCGGCATCGTCGTTTCGCGACCCAGCAACTGCGCCATCATGCTGCGGTAGGTCGGCGACAGGTGTTGCACGACGACGTAAGTCAGCCCAAGATTCTTTGGCAGGCTCGGCAAGAGCAGACTCAGCGCTTCCAGGCCACCGGCCGAGGCTCCGATCCCGACGATGAACGGCCGCTCGTCGGACCTGAAGGGATACACTGCGTCGCCAATCGGTTTTGCTGTGGCAAGAGGCTTTCTAGAGACCGAGCGTTTTTTTTCGGGTTCTTCTGCGTTGACGGTACTCATCTTGACTTGTCCAATTCATATTGTGCCGCCGACGACGACCAAACCTGCCAGTTGACCCGTGCAGTCGTCCTCAGGTTCCAGTCCATGCCACGGCGTACTTTGCGGCAAGGGGTGTGGTGCAGCCAAGCGGCAACGAATTGTATTCCGATTCTGAAAGGAGTTGCGCGATGCTCGAAATACATCGCGCCGATGACTCCGGGTGAGGAAGTCTGCGCTTCGGCCAAGGACGGATCGGTTTGGGGGCTGTCGAGCAGGTGGCCACGCCCCCGGCCAGAACGATCCTGTGGCGAAGGGGTCGGCGTGACCAGGGTCAATGAGCAGGGATATGCGGTCGCTTACTACCAGAGGGCTGGCCTAGCGGCAGGGCGCTGGTTCGGCGATGGAACAGAGGCTCGTTCAAAGTCAAGACCCCGCGAGCGCGGGGTTTTCGGTGTCTCAGTACCTCAGTACACTTCCGGAATGAAGGTCTGGTCGGAGATCGGCGGGCGCACATAGCCACCCTCGTCCTGACGGGGCGGCAGGACGATCGGCTCTGGCGTGAGGTCCTCGTAGTCGATCATGTTCAGCAGATGCGTGATGACGTTCAAACGGGCGCGTTTCTTGTCGTCGCCGTCGACAACATACCAGGGTGCCTGTTTGATGTCGGTGTGCGCGAACATG
>DPSD01000049.1:2882-3821 GCA_003538495.1 Accumulibacter sp. | reverse complement strand
GCGGCGACCAGGCCGGCGATGATGTAGATGGTGGTGTTGGCGTAGAACGAAACGCTGGTCACCAGGTTGCCGATCAAGGTCGAGTCGGTGACCCGGATGTCACGTTCCAGCATCCGGTAGGCCCATTCGATCCGGTAACCATGAGCGCTGCCGATCAGCCCCTTGCAGGCCCAGCGGCTGTGCTCGGAGAACCAGGTGTAGCCGGTCCAGCAAGCCAGGAAGACGGACAGGGCCAGCCAGTCGGCGATCGAGAGAAGCTGCAGTGCGCGCATCGGGCCATCTTGCCACAGAATGCGGCGCCGGCACGACCCGGCGCCAGCGGTGCTGCGCGCCGCCCGCTCAGTCGGCAGGGCCGCCTGCCGCTCCCGACGCGGCCAGCCTGCCGAGCAGCCAGTAGGTCAGCAGGAAGGCGCCGAGGTGGTAGGCGGTATTGAACAGCAGGCCGTACCGGGCATAGATCAGGATCGTCAGCGCCAGATACAGCAGCACCCCGGCGACGACCAGCAGACGCCGCTGCAGCGGCCGCATCGCCGGCCTGAACAGGCGCAGCCAGCCTCCGGCGGCGGCCATGGCGACCATCAGCAGCCCCTGCGGCAGGGGATCGAGACCGCGAACATGGACCCCCTGGAGCAGATTGTTCACCAGGTCGGCGTGCAACTCGACGCCGTGACGCAGTTCCGAACGGACGCCGCGGAGAACGCGGAATTCGTCACTGCCGGCGCGGCCGTCGCCGACCAGGACGATCTGCCCGGCCAGCTGTCCGCCCGTGATCGTCGCCGCGGGCCCGGCAATCTGTTCGTAATCGAGGCGGCGCGCCGGCGCCCGCCAGGCCTCGATCGGCGCCAGACGGATCAGCGTCTCGGCGACCTCGTCGCCGGCGGTCAATAGCGGGCAATCGCTGCGCGCCTGTCCCGAGCGTTCGACCGGCGGCCGCACCAC
>DPSD01000049.1:0-2607 GCA_003538495.1 Accumulibacter sp. | reverse complement strand
CCTGTCCCGAGCGTTCGCCCGGCGGCCGCACCGGCTGCAGTGGCCCCCGCCACAGCGTCTTGCCGGCGTCGCTGACAACGGTCAGTTCGCGCCGCTGGTCGTCCACCGCCAGCGTCGTACCGCCGACTGCCAGCGTGCCGATGGCGCCGAACTTGCCGATGACGCGATCACTCGCGGCGCCCTCGGCTGTGGCGCTGGCCGGGGCGGCGAGTTTGAGTACCGCGATCGGGGCCACCGAGGCATAACCGAGACGGCCGCCGACGCACAGCAGGCCCCAGCCCCGGACCACTTCGGCCAGCCCGGGAAGTGCTGCCGGCTGCCCGTCGAGCAGTCGATTGACGCCGACGATGACCTGCGTTCCGCGCTGCCGGGCGCGCCCGATGGCCGCGATCAGTTCGCCGTCGCCGGCGCTCGGCTTCTCGAAGTAAATGTCGAAGACGATCACCCGGGCGCCGGCGGCGACCAGCCGGTCGATCACGCGGGCGTGCTCGCGACGCCACTCGGGCCCGAACGGCCCCAGCCGCGCTTCCGATTTCTCGTCGAAGCCGACGATCACGATGCGATCGCTGACCGGTACGCTGGCGACCAGGTCGCCGAGCGCCATGGTATAGCTCTCGATCCGGGTATCGATTCCGAGCGCGTCGAACAACTGCACCCAGGCCAGGAAGGCCATCAACAGCGCGGCGCTGGCGACGCTGTACCGCCGCCACCTGCGCAGGCGCTCGCTGTTCATCAGTTGCGCGAACTGGCCGAGCAGCGACGGCCGCTGCTCGATGCTGCGGATCAGCGTGTCGACGTCGAGCTGAAAGCGCGTGTCGTCGAGCGGTTGCGCTTGATGGCGGGCGAGCGGGCCAAGCGCCGCCGGCAGTTCCTTGATGTCCGGCATGCGGGCGCCGCCAACCAGCACCGGGATCACCCGCTTGCCCTGTTTAAGTGCCTCGACGAGTTCGTAACGGACGAAATCGTCGGGCTGATCGAGGCGCCGGCCTTGCGCGTTGTGCGCGCTTAGCCAGGCCGGGCCGATCAGCGCGATGACCAGATCGCTGGCGTTGATTCTGGCCTCGAGAACTTCGACGAAATCGTCGCCGGGCGCGATCTGGCCGATGTCCATGAACACGCGATCGGCGCCGAAGTGCCCGCTCAGATGATCGTAGAGCCGTCCGGCCCAGGCGACGCTGTCTTCGCGGCGATAGCTGATGAACAGCCGTGGCGGGTCTTTCCCCACTGGCGAAGCGCCTTGTTCAGGCCAGTCGCGGCGCCGGCGAGGAACCCGACCTGGCGGCCCCGGGCTGCGCGCGCCGCCGCGGGCCCGGCCGGTCGCGTCCGGCGATCATTGCGGCTCCTTCGGCGACGAGCCGCGCGTCCGCGGCTTCCGCGGGCTCTCATGTTCGTCCTGCGACCCCCTGCTGGACGCCGCGCCGACGCCGATGGCAAAGATTCCGCCGACCAGCGCTGCCGTTCCGAGGTTGGAGTAGTTGGGCACCAGTTTGTCGAGATCGCTGATCCGGGTACGGATCCGCTCCACTTCGGCGGGATTCGCGCGCCCGACGTCGATCAGAGCCGGGCCCGCGATCCACGCCACCTGTCCGGGCGCCAGCGAAGTCCGGGTCCAGCGCCCGCTGTTGGACGTCAGCCCGACCCGATCGTCGGCGACGATGACCGTGACCCGTTGTTCCGGCTCGACGCGAACCAGATACTCGGTACCCTCCGAAGCCGCGGTGGCGTATTCGGTCTGGACCTTGAAGTAGCCCTTGACCTTGACCAGCACCTCGCCGAAGTAGACGAAGATCGATCCCAGCCGGACACGCGTGCCGGGCTCCACGTAGACTCTGGCGCCGTTGGCGTAGCTGAGCACGACGGTCGATTGCGCGTCGGTCTCGACTTCATCGCCAGGCTCGAGCGCCATGTCGTTCTTCGGCTGCGCGCGGACTCCCTGGTGGATGACATCGACCCCGGCAATCGCCTTGCCTTTGACCAGTTGCCCGTCCTGGACGACGTTGAGCGTCGTCGAAGCGCAGCCGGCAAGGACAAGCCCGAGCACCAGCAGCGCGCCAGACCGGCACCAGCGAAGCAGCGTGGACCGGTCGGAGGGGGTGTTTCTCGAGGTGCCTGAGTCCATGTGAATGCTCTCCATTCCGCGGTTCAGCCCTGGCAACGCCTGGCTCGCAGCACACCGGGGCAGCGCGCGAGTCGAGTGGATCCAGGCCAGGGTGAGTAGCCTGGAACTCCCTGCCGGCGAAGCGGCGATCAGTCAGGGAGTCGAGATACCACGTCCGGAGTATATTCAGGGCGGGCGGTAAAGACAAACAGCAGCCTGGTCCACCGTGGCCTGCGCATCGCGGGTAGCGCCCTGGGGCGACAGCCGCGCCGGCTATAATCGGGGTTGCCTCGCCAGGGAATCGTGATTCATGTCTGATCTGCTCGCTCATCTCAACCCGCCACAGCTGGCTGCCGTCACGCTGCCGCCGCAACACGCGCTGATCCTGGCGGGTGCCGGCAGCGGCAAGACGCGGGTGCTGACCACCCGCATCGCCTGGCTGATCTCGACCGGGCAGGTCGGGCCGCAAGGGGTGCTGGCGGTGACGTTCACCAACAAGGCGGCGAAGG
>DPSD01000465.1 GCA_003538495.1 Accumulibacter sp. | reverse complement strand
GTTCGAGCGGCGTGAGCATCAGGCTCGCCCGATTGTGGGGCATACCGGTAGTGGCCAATGTTTCGGGCTTGGGACGGACGTTTATCGCCGGCGCTTAACACCCATCAGTTTATATGTACTATTTGAGGCTATGCAAATGACACGCTGAGGAGGCGATCGAGATGGGTTCAGTGCGAACGTTGGCGGACGAGATCCGGAAAGGGATGGAGGGGATGATGCCCTGGTTGCGGAAGACGGTGCTCAAGAAGTTGCCGCTGGTGGTGGCGGCGTTAATCGAAGCGCGAACGCCGAATACGGCGGTATTGGCGGCGATGCTGCCGCTGGACTTGGCGCGTGAGGATATGCGGCAGCAATGGCTACGACGCCTCCTGTCGACGGGTGAGCTGCGCAGTGATCGCGAGTTGGAGCCTTTTGCCCGAGAATCTCTGCAGATGGCCAGTAGTAGCGGTCAGACGGTCCTCCTGTCGATGGACCAAACGGATCTGTCGATTCAAATCGCGCGGCTTTGGATGGGAGAAGACCCACCTCGAACAGGCGGATCGCCTGGACAAGATGCTGCTGATCATGGCCCTGGCTTTGCACTGGTGTGTCCGCATTGGCCGTCAGGATCAACTGGAGTGCCCGACCCCTCTGGAAAAGAAAGCCCAGGAGCAGACCTCGGACGAGCACTGGAGTGTAAAGAAAATGCTCCGTAGTCGTCTCTCCTGGTTCAACCGGGGTCTGAGAAAGCTCTATCGGCTTGTCGAGAGCGGCTTGCCATTGCCTGCATTTTCGGCGTCTCCATATCATCTCTGCCGTAAGGCGGCTCAATTGCCCCAGGCTTCGATGACCTGATCGAGCCCTGCCCGGTAGTCAGGAAACTTCGGCTTCCATCCCGGCACGCGCGGCGTCGGTGTTCGAGGTGGCATCGGGAGAGCGGCTTGCTGCATGTGCTCTTCGCAAATGATCACTCTGGCCAGCGGCTTCGACCACAATGGCAGATGCAGTGGGGCTCGCCGCCCGACGCGATTCGCAAACGCATCCATCAGCCGCATGAACGAAGCCGCGACACCATCGGTAGCGTAGAGTATTTTTCCGACGTTTCGTGGTCTGGCTGCGGCGAGCAGCGCAGAGGCGGCATCGAACTGATGGAGGTGATACTGCGGTGCATCGGGTGGCCCAGACCAGTACGGCCGCCAGAGACTAAAGGCAGTGCGATAGGCGCGCAGATCATCGCTCTCCGGGCCGTACAGATAGCCGAGGCGCACGACACAGGCAGGTGCCTGACTCGACAGGACCAGCGCTTCGCATTCGAGGATGGCCTCGACCGAAGATCGCAGCGGTTCGTGCAGCTTGGCCCCATGCTCGACGGCATGCACGAAGGCGAAACTGGCGTGGACTAGTATTGGCGAGGCCCCAGCGCTGGCAGAGCGTACCGCGCGGTGGGTTCCGGCCAGCGTCAGGCGGGCGAAGTCCTTCCAGGCATGGCCGTCGTGCAGGAGCGTGTTTGCCTGCTGTCCAGCAAGGTTGATGTGGATGTTTTCGATGGCGCCCGTCGCCCGCTGCCGCTCGAGGATGGCCTCTAACTCGGAGCACGTTCCGGTGGTCGATATTTTCATGGCCTCGTTTCAAGGTTACAGGGGACTGGTCACCAGTTCCTGGCAGACCTCTGGCGCCGGTCGGTAGCGAGTACGTCGGTGGGGTAGGATCGTATTGGGCCCTCGCGAGAGTCATGCGTCTGCGCAGTGTGCACGTTTGCATGGCTCACCCGTGCTGTCGGTGCGATAGCAAACAGACGGTGCTTCCGTGCGCCGCTAGACTTGCTTGGCAAGCCAGCTGCCAAACCCGGTAAAAAGGAGAAAGAACATGATTGAAAAGACCGCCAGCGTTCATTGGGAAGGCCAGGGCAAGAAGGGCCTGGGCACGATCAGCACCGAGACCGGTGCGCTGAACCAATACCCCTATGGTTTTGCCAGCCGCTTCGAGGATGCCCGAGCCGGCACCAACCCCGAGGAAATTCTTGTTGCAGCTCACGCTGCCTGCTTCACGATGGCGTTTTCGTTCGCCTGTGAGAAAGCGGGATTGGCGACTACCAACGTGGATACCACGGCCAGTGTGCGTCTGTCCAAACAGAGCGAAGGTTTTGTCAGCTTGACCGCCTTTTTCATTGGCGGCGGATGGCTGGACGATCGGTAGAAAACCGCGGGTCAGCGAATTGGACCAGACGACACCAGACGAAAACCGGCGTTATCGACCCGCTCGCTGGGGTCGTTCCAGTTGCGTTCGGCGCTGCGCACGGCGTCGGGGTTGCCATACCACGATCCCCCTCGCAGGACGCGGGCGTCGCCACTGGTATCGGCCTCGGCCTGCTGCGGGTGGTCGTGCTTGTTGAGACACCATTCCCAGACGTTGCCGGCCAGGTCGAGCACGCCTTCTTTCGAGGCGCCCTGCGGATAGGCGCCAACCTCAGTGGTGTGCTCGAGCTTCTGGCCGCCGGGGCTATCCCAGGTCTCGTTGATGTTGGCGTAGCCCGTGCTGTAATCGTCGCCCCAGGGAAAGGCACGCCCATCGCGGCCGCGGGCCGCACGTTCCCATTCCTCTTCGCTCGGCAGTCGCACGGTGTAGCCGAGTTGCTCGCTGAGCCAACGACTGAACGCCACAGCCTCGTACCAGTTGACGCTGGTGCATGGCCGTGTCGCCTGCGGCCAGCGCGACTCTTGTGGCTGCGTGCGCTCGATTCCTTGCCACCAGCGCTCGTCGTCATAGCCGCCGGCGTCGATGAAGGCCTGGTAGCGCACATTGGTAACCGGGTAGCGTGCCATATAGAAAGTCGGCAGCGAGCGGCTCTTTCCTTCCTGGTAGATATAGTCGCCGCCGGGGATTTCGACCCAATCGATGTCGGGCAGCGCACGGGGTGGGGCGGGAAAAGTAGTCATGGTCAGGCGTACTCGTTGGGATGGGTGAGCCCGATCATACCCGCAGTCCATCTTCTTGTTTGCGCGCTACCGTACAGAATGAATCGAATTCAATCCATATCCTTGTGACCGTAAATGCTGAACTTGCAGGCAAGGCGATCTCGACCAACCACAACAAAGGGCGGCGATCTACCTCTACCGGCGAGATGGCGTTTGATCCGGCTGTTGGCGTATCGCGACAGATAGGCGTTTTTGAGGATGTGGTACGCCTTCGCCCGCTTACCACATCGCCTTTGCCGACGAGACGATTGACGCGACTCTGGGCCTGTGACGCAAATCGATGTCAAGTCCGGCGCGCCCAATCACCATCACCCCCTCAAGGAGCATTGACAACATGCCGAAGTTCTCCCGATTCAATAGATCCGCCATGTTTGTGATCGTCTGGAGCGTCGGCGTCGGCGCGATTTTGTTGGCACCCCATGCTCATGCCGTAGGGAGCCCCGCACCACAGGAACCGGTGTCGGCACGGCATGCCAAGGCGCGAGCGATGTCAGATCGGGAGCCGACGTGTCATAA
>DPSD01000363.1:7907-8747 GCA_003538495.1 Accumulibacter sp. | reverse complement strand
GCAAGGTGCGCTTGCGCGCTTCAAGTTGAAATTTCATTGACAGCTCCTGGTTGATACAAACCCCGCCCGCGACCAGGCGGGGGGTTTAGAAATCTGCTGGGACAGCGGCCAGCGTCTCACTCGATGAACAGCGAGGAAACGGAATCTTCGTTGCTGATCCGGCGAATCGTTTCGGCCATCACTTCGGCGACCGACAGCTGCCGGATGCGCGGCGAGTTCTTGGCGTCGTCACGTAGCGGAATGGTGTCGGTGACCACCAGTTCGTCGAGGTCCGAAGCGTTGATGCGGTCGACGGCGCTGCCCGAGAGCACCGGGTGCACGCAGTAGGCGAGGACGTGCCGGGCACCGTCCTCCTTGAGCGCGGTGGCAGCCTTGCACAAGGTCCCGGCAGTGTCGACCAGGTCGTCCATGATCACGCAGGTGCGTCCCTGGACCTCGCCGATGATGTTCATTACTTCGGAAACGTTGGCCTTCGGCCGCCGCTTGTCGATGATCGCCAGGTCGCATTCGAGCCGCTTGGCCAGCGCGCGCGCGCGAACGACGCCGCCGACGTCGGGAGAAACGACCATCAGGTGGTCGAAGTCCTTCTTCCAGACGTCGCCGAGCATGATCGGCAGAGAGTAGATGTTGTCGACCGGGATATTGAAGAAGCCCTGAATCTGCTCGGTGTGCAGGTCCATCGTCAACACCCGGTGTACGCCGGCAGCGGTCAGCAGGTCGGCGACCAGCTTGGCGGCGATCGGTACCCGCGCGGAGCGCACGCGGCGATCCTGGCGGGCGTAGCCAAAATAGGGGATGGCGGCGGTGATTCGGGCGGCCGAGGCGCGCTTGAGCGCGTCG
>DPSD01000363.1:0-7706 GCA_003538495.1 Accumulibacter sp. | reverse complement strand
CGCGGCGATCCTGGCGGGCGTAGCCAAAATAGGGGATGGCGGCGGTGATTCGGGCGGCCGAGGCGCGCTTGAGCGCGTCGACCATGACCAGCAGTTCCATCAGGTTCTCGTTGGTCGGCGCGCAGGTCGATTGCAGGATGAACACGTCCATGCCGCGCACATGCTCCTGGATTTCGACGCTGATTTCGCCGTCGGAAAAGCGCCCGACCTGGGCTCGACCGAGCGATATATTGAGGCGCTTGACGACTTCGGCGGCCAACGCAGGGTTGGCATTGCCGGTGAATACCATCAGGCTGTCGTAGGCCATGGAGCGCTTCCCGAGGCGCCTGCCGAACGGGCGCCGTGTAAAGCAAGACGGGCACAGGCAAGCTGGCCTGCCCGCTTTGACAGAAATGGAATGGCTGGGGAAGAAGGATTCGAACCTTCGAATGCCGGAATCAAAATCCGGTGCCTTGACCAACTTGGCGACTCCCCAGCTGTCGCTCGTATCGCCTTGCCGGCGAACGAGGCGCGCATTATACCGGGGATTGTTCAGGAAAAGGAAGCCCGGCAACGACAAATCTGGTGATCGCTCCGCGGGATCAGGGCGCCAGTTGCCGCAGGGGGTGATCTTCGAGACCCGCGGCGACCCAGCCGCGAACGCCCGGGGGCATTTGCTCAAGGGCCAGTCGGGCTTGTTCGATGGTGGCGAATTCGGCGAATACGCAGGCGCCGGAACCCGTCATCCGGGCCGGCGAACAAGCCGACAGCCACGCCAGGTGCTCGCCAATTACCGGAAAGCGCCTGCAAGCCACGGCCTGCAGGTCGTTGCCGCCGAACCCGGAGCGCCACTGCTCGGCGGTGATCGGGAGCGAGTCGCGCTTGAGTTCAGGAGCAGCAAAAATGGCTGCCGTGGCGGCCTGCACCGGCGGTTCAAGGACCACGTACCAGCGCTGCGGCAGGTCAACCGCCTGCAGGGCATCGCCAACGCCTTCGGCGAAGGCGTTTCGCCCAAAAACAAAGATCGGCACGTCGGCGCCGAGTTCGAGGCCGATTTCCTGCAGTCGCTGTCGACGAAAACCCAGTTGCCAGAGGTGGTTCAGCGCCAGCAGGACGGTGGCGGCATCCGAGCTGCCGCCGCCGAGGCCGCCACCCAGCGGCAGATTCTTTTCGATGCTGATCTCGACGCCCAGACCGCATCCGCTCGCCGCCTGCAACAGGCGTGCGGCGCGGACGGTCAGGTCGCTTGCCGCCGGCACTCCGGGTAGCGGTGTCGCCAGCTGTACCGAGCCGTCGGCGCGCGGGGAAAAGCGCAGGCGGTCGCCACGCTCCAGGAAGCGAAAGACGGTCTGCAGCAGGTGGTAGCCATCGGCGCGCCGGCCAACGACATGCAGGAAGAGGTTGAGCTTGGCCGGCGCCGGGTAAACGCTGTGCCAACCCCAGCTCCGGCCGGTAGACTTCACCGTGCCGCGTCTGCGGAATCTGCCGGGGCCAGCGGGCTCCAGTCGTCGATCCGCAGGCGCAGTTCGAGAACGCTTTCGCGCTCGACGAGCAGGCGCCCGGGCAGCGCCTGCGGATCGTCGCTGTCGTACTCGTAGTCGATCCGCCAGTACTCGTCGCGCAGGTGCAGCGGACGGCCGAGCGGGTCGACGGTGAGTTGGTCGGCGTCCGTCGTCCGGCCGCGTACCCAGTCGCTCAGCTTGCTCAACGGCAAGGGATAACCGAGGATCGACTGCAGCAGTTCGTCAGCGCTGGCGGCGTCATGGACGCTGCCGTCGTTGCCGGTCAGCCGTGCGCCGCTGGCGTTGCTGACAATCTCTGCGATGCCTTGCCCGAGCGGCGACGACAACAGCAGTTCGTCGCCATCTTGACCATGCCGCCAGTTCAGCTGACCGATGCTGCTCTTGCCGTCATGGCGCAAGGAAAAGCGGCCGGCCAGCGAAAACGCTTGCAGGCTGTCACGCTGAACGAGCGGGGGTGTTACGGCAGGTGCCTGCAGGGTGCCGCAGGCGCTTAGGCCGAGCAGTGCGCACAGCAGTAACAGGGGTCGCTGGCCCGCCGCTGCGAGCGGGCGGACGCCCGCTTTCCGGTACGGCGGACTCAGGGCGAGAACCTCTTCAGTGCTTCCTGGATCTCCTCGCTGGCCGGATGCTTCTTCTGCGCTTCGCGCAAGGTGCGCTGCGCCTCGTCCTTGCGGCCGAGCATCCACAGCACCTCGCCGAGGTGCGCCGCGATCTCGGCGTCCGGGCGCTGCGCGTAGGCGCGCTGCAGGTGCGTCAGGGCGCCTTCGAGATCACCCTGGCGGTAAAGCACCCAGGCCATGCTGTCGAGAATGAAAGGGTCGTTGGGAGCCAGCTTGAGCGCTTTTTCGATCAACTGTCGTGCTTCCGGCAGTCGCACATTGCGGTCGGCGTACGAGTAGCCGAGCGCATTGTAGGCCTGCGCGCTGTCCGGCTGCAGCTCGATCAGCTTGCGCAGGCGGCTTTCCATCAGCTCCAGACGGCCAAGCCGTTCAGCCATCAGGGCCGATTCATAAAGCAGATCGGTTTGCGCCGGTTGCTCCTTGAGATCCTCTTCCAGTAATTGCAGCGCCGCCTCGGTCTGCTTCGCGTCACGCAGCAGCGCCGCTTCGGCGATCACCAGCTGGACCCGCAGCTGCGGGTCGCGGGCGGCCGCATCGCGCAGCAGACTCCTGGCCTCGTCAAGCTTGCCCTGCTGGGCGATGATGGCAGCGCTGCGTATTTGCGCCGGCAGATAGTGTTCGCCCGGGCCGACCTGCCGATAATAGGCCAGCGCTTCAGCCTCCTGCCTGTTTTCTTCGGCGACCTGGCCGAGATAATAATAGGGCGCGCTCTTGTCGGGGATGTCGAGCGTAACCAGGTGTTTGAGTTGCGCCTCGGCGAGCACCTTGTCGTTTTCCTGCAGCGCCAGGATGGCCACCGGGTATACCACGTCTGGGTTGTTCGGGTAGGCCAGCAGCAACTGCTCGAACAGTCGTTTGGCTTCGGCATAGCGCTTCTCGCCGACCAGCGCGCGCGCCAGATGCAGCTGAACGTCGCGCGCCTGCGGATATTTTTCGGCAAAGGCTTGCAGCGAAACGATCGCCTCGCCGGGCGACTTGCGGGCCAGCAGTTGCGCCTGCAGCAGGGCGCCCGGCTCCCAGTCCGGTCTCAATTGGAGTGCCTGCCGCGCTTCGGCGAGCGCCTGTTCGTGCTCGCCGGCGGCGCTGGCAGCCACGGCCAGGGCGTAATGCGCCTCGGGAAGGTCGAGGAAGGGGGCGCAAACCTTCTTGATCAGCTGCAGGACGGCCTGGCGATCGGGGTTGCGGGCGAACATCCGGTTCAGCGCCAGCAGGTTGCCCGGCAGTGCCGGCCGGTCTGCTTCAAGCATGCTGATCAACTGTGGGGCAAGGCCGTCGAGCTGGTTGGACATGACCAGCACGCCGACCAGCACCTGCTGGGCGCGTTTGGACTCGGGGTCGACCTCGACCCACAGGCGTGCAAGCAGCTGAACGCGGTCAAAACGACGCGCATAACCGGCGACCTCGATCGCCCGTTCGAGGATGGCGGCATCGCGGGTACGAGTGGCCAGGTCGGCGTAGGCCTGGCTGGCGAATTCGTTGCGCCCGCGCTGCAGGGCAACTTCGGCGAGCAGAACCTGATAGACCACCTGTCCGGTCAGTTCGCTGCCGTCCGTAGCTTCGGGGTGGGGAACGATCGATTCCGATGTGTTCGCCCTGGGCGCGCGCTTGCCTGGCTTGGCGGCCTTGCCCGCTTTGCTCGGCTTCTCCTGCCTGTCTTGTGGTGGGTCTCCTGCCGCCGGCGCGGACATGCCGAAGGCAAGCGCCAGGGCGGCGCCAAGGAGGGTGCTCTTGATATATTTCATGGTTTCCTTGCCTGCGGCAAACAGTTGCCAGAACTGGCGGGGGTTTGCGCCATAATTCCTGCTGCGCATGTTATGGACTTTTCGCGGTAGCAGCAATGCCAGAACTGCCGGAAGTTGAAGTCAGCCGCCAGGGACTGCTCCCTCATCTGCCTGGACAAACCATTGTCGGTGCCGTCGTGCGCACGCCCAGACTGCGTCACGAGATTCCGCTCGGGCTGGATTCGAGGCTGTCCGGATTATCTGTCGACGGCATAGCGCGGCGTGGCAAGTACCTGTTGCTCGACTGCGCGAGCCGCCGCGGCGGTGGCTGGCTGCTGATCCACCTCGGGATGTCGGGCAGTCTGCGGCTGGTGTTGCCCGATACGCCCGCCCAGAAGCACGACCACTTCGACCTGGTGTTCAGCCGGACGGTTCTGCGCCTGCGCGACCCGCGCCGCTTCGGCGCGCTGCTCTGGCACGAAGGCACCGATATCGAGGCACATCCGGCGCTTGCGGCGCTCGGCATCGAACCGCTGTCCGACGCTTTCAGCGGCGACTGGCTGCACGCCGCAACCCGCGGCCGGCGGATGCCGGTCAAGCCGCTGCTGATGGATAACCGCCTGGTCGTCGGGATTGGCAATATCTACGCCGCCGAGAGTCTCTTTCACGCCGGCATTTCGCCCTTGCGCGCGTCCAACCGGATCAGCCGTCGACGCTACGGAGTGTTGGCCGACTCGATCCGGGCCACGCTCGAGGCGGCGATCGCGGCCGGCGGCAGCAGCGTCCGCGATTACGTACACAGTGACGGCGGCGCGGGCTGCTTCCAGCTTTCCTGTGCAGTCTATGACCGCGCGGGCGCTCCGTGTCCGATCTGCGCGCGGCCGGTGCGCGTGATCCGTCAGGCCGGGCGATCAACTTTCTACTGCCGGGTTTGCCAGCGCTGACCACCCATGCTGCCGCGCGTGCTGGCCATGTCACTGATTGCTCTGGACTTTGTGATAGAGTGCGGGCCTGTACCTTGCGCCGGAACTGGTCATGACCCTCGCTCAACATTTTGCCGCCTACAGTGACTGGCGCGCCGAGCTCTCCGCGGTCCTGGAGAAGTTCGGTGCCTGGCTGGTCGACAACGAGCTCACCGACGCCCAGACCGACCGGCGTATCTCCCATTTGCTCGACAAGCTCCGCGAAGACCGACTGCATGTGGCCTTCGTCGCCGAATTCTCGCGCGGCAAGTCGGAGTTGATCAACGCCATTTTTTTCTCCGACTATGGCGACCGCATCCTTCCGTCGACCCCGGGCCGGACGACGATGTGTCCGACCGAGCTGATGTTCGACCGGCGCAAGCCGCCATCGATCGAGTTGCTGCCGATCGAAAGCCGGGAGTCCAAGGACAGCATCAGCGAGTACAAGCGCTTTCCCGAGGAGTGGACCATCGTTCCCCTCGACACCAGTTCAGCCAGTGCCATGCAGGAGGCCCTTCGCCATGTCAGCGACGTCACCCGCGTCGACCGTGGGTTCGCGGAAAGGCTCGGCTTCACGGTCGCCGACGGCGATGCCGCGGTTTTTCGCGTCGACGTGGCTGGCACCGTCGAGATTCCGCGCTGGCGCCACGCGATCATCAATTTCCCGCATCCGCTGCTGCAGCAAGGATTGGTCATCCTCGACACGCCCGGCCTCAACGCGATTGGCACCGAGCCTGAACTGACCTTGTCGCTGCTGCCAAACGCGCACGCGGTGCTGTTCATCCTGGCTGCCGATACCGGCGTTACGCAGTCCGACCTGACCGTCTGGCGCGAACACATCGGTACCCTGGGCGGGCGCAAGAAAGGCCGCATCGTCGTCCTGAACAAGATCGACAGTCTGTGGGACGAACTCAAGTCGTCGGACCAGATCGACGCCGAAATTACCAAGCAGATTGACAGTTGCGCGTGGACGCTCAACCTGCCGGAAGACCAGATCTTTCCTGTTTCGGCACAAAAAGCACTGCTGGCCAAGATCAACGGCGATCGCGATCTGCTCAGGCGCAGCCGCTTGTCCGAACTCGAACTCGCGCTTACCGAGGAACTGATACCCGCCAAGCAGGAAATCGTTCGCGACAATACGGACGGCGAATTCGCCGATTGTTACCTGCGGACGCGCAGCCTGCTGGAGTCGCGGCTCATTGGTCTGCGCGAACAGGTCTCCGAACTGACCGAACTGCGTGGCAAGAACAAGGGCGTGGTCGAGTACATGATGGGCAAGGTGCGGCTCGAGAAGGACGAGTTCGACACCGGCCTGCAGCGCTACTACGCAGTGCGCAGCGTTTTTTCACAGCTGACCAACAACCTGTTTACGCACCTCGGGCTCGACTCGCTGCGTTTGTTGACCAATACCACCCGCGCAGCGATGGTCAACGCGACCTTCTCCACGACGCTCTCCGGAGCCATGCAACATTTTTTTGACGTTGCCCGCGGCAACCTCACCCGTTCCAGAAGCGAAGTTACCGAAATCATGACCATGATGGAGGTCATCTACAAGAAATTCGCTGTCGAGCATGGACTCAAGCTGGGCACGCCGATTCCTTTCTCACTGCGGCGCTACGAGAAGGAAATCGATCGCCTCGATCATTGGTGCAGCACGCACATCAACACCATGTTCCAGTTTCTGACGCACGAAAAGAGCCAGCTCACGCAGCGCTTTTTTGAGGAGGTCGCGGTGCAGGTACGAAAGACCTTCGAGCACGCCAATCGTGATGCCGAGGGATGGTTGAAGGCGATCATGGCGCCGATGGAGATCCAGATTCGCGAGCACCAGATTCAGTTGAAGCGCCGGCTGGAAAGCATCAAGCGGATTCACCAGGCGACCGACACCCTCGAGGAGCGCATCGAGGAGCTGCTGCATATCGAGCACAACCTGCTTGCGCAGACGCAGCTACTGCACGCGATCGGACAGGAAGTTCGCGATGTCCTGCAGCAGACGGTCGGAGTGCATGGCGAGGGAGAGCGCAGCGCCGCCTGAGCCATGGCGAGCGTCGGGGGCTGGTTTCAGCCCAGGAAACGCTCGATCTGCCAGGCAATCTGATCATCGACGTCCGCGGCCAGGCAATCGACGGTCGTTGGTCGCAGCGTATTCCCCAGCCAGGTAATCTGCCGTTTGGCCAGTTGGCGGGTGGCGTAGATGCCGCGGTCGAGCAGTTCGCCTCGCGGCGCGTGGCCCTCCTGCACTTCCCACACCTGCCGGTAGCCGACACAACGCATTGACGGCAGGCCGGCGTGCAGTGCGTACTTCTCGCGCAGCGCGACGACTTCGTCTTCCAGCCCGTTTTCGAGCATCGCGGCGAAGCGTTGGGCGATAAGCTGATGGAGAACGCTGCGCTCGGACGGCACTAGCCCGATCGCCAGGAACTGGGAGGTTGGCGCCTGCGTCCTGCCGGCGGCGATCAGCGCCGATAGGGGGCGGCCCGCCAGGTGGAATACTTCCAGCGCCCGCTGGATGCGCTGCGCATCGGTACTGTGCAGTCGTGCCGCGGTGATCGGATCGAGCAGCGCCAGTTCGGCGTGCAGCGCCGGCCAGCCATCCGTGGCGGCTTGCCGGTCGATTGCCGCGCGGGTCGCCGGGTCGGCTGGTGGCAGGTCGACCAGGCCTTCGAGCAGCGCCTTGAAATAGAGCATCGTCCCGCCGACGAGCAAGGGCACCTTGCCGCGCGCGCGGATCGCCGTCATCGCCGCCAGCGCGTCGGCACAGAAGCGCGCCGCCGAGTAGGCTTGCTGCGGACTGATCAGGTCGATCAGGTGGTGCGGACAGAGCGCCAGCGTCGCCGCGTCGGGCTTGGCCGTGCCGATATTCATGTCGCAAAAAACCTGCGCCGAATCGACGCTGATCAG
>DPSD01000640.1 GCA_003538495.1 Accumulibacter sp. | reverse complement strand
GTCTTAAGGTAGTGCCATTGCGATCATGGACATGATCGCCCAGAGGGTCATCGAAAAGTATCAGACCTCGACCTGCGAGCAGCTATGGCAAAGCCGCGGGAAGCCGGCTTCGGCCGAGGAACAGCGCGCGATGAGCGTGCTGCGCGGCGACCCGCAAATGCGACAGGCCTTCTTCAACCAGATTGCCGGGCCGGTCATGAACAAGATGTTCGACTGCGGCATGATCCCCTGATCCGTTTGATGCCATGAGTCAGATGATAGACATCACCACGCGAACACGCGGTGGGCGCCGGCCAGCGACGACCGTGGTGCTCGGGCTGCTGGCGGGCATGGCTACCCGGGGTATCATCCGCCGACCGCCGTGCCGTACTACTCTGGCGGCTGCTACGGCTGTGCGGCTGCCGCCGGAGCGGTCGTCGGCGTGGCCGCCGGAGCGGCAGTCGCATCCGCCAACACGCAGGCAGCAACGTCGAATGCCTATGCGGCCGGAGTGGCGGCTGGCAGCGCCAGCACGGCAGCGGCATACAGCGGAGGGGTGGCCTACGCGGTCGGGATCAATTACGCCGGTATTCCGGCGGGCTGTGCCAACCCCGTCGTCGCTGGCCAGACCTACTACCTGTGCGGCAATACCTGGTTCAAACCGGCATATGGCGCCAACGGCGTGTACTATCGCGTCGTCCCCACCCCCTGATGCAGGGAGTAGACGAGGGCGAGGAGGCGGGTTCCGCCCGGCGCGCGGCGGTCGCGCAGCCCCGCACATTCTTGGATAGAAAGGAAGACAGATGAAAAGCAGACGCAAGTTCATGATTGCCGCCACCTTGGCGGCGGTTGCTGCCCCGATCGGTGCCGTGCTCAACCCGGCGGCTGCCGCGGAAAGCAAGGTCCAGCTGATGTTCGTGCAAAGCGCCGAAGGCCTCAAGGCGGACGACAAGACGCTGCGCCTGATCAATGTGGCGCCGCAGACAATCTACTTTTCCGACCGGCCCGAGCGCATCGCCGGGCATATCACCATGCCGGCGTATCTGAAGGAGTGGACGGCCGCTGCCGGTCCGGACAACTTCAGCAAGGATCCTCCGAACGCCACGCTGTCGGTGTATGAGCCGGGGCAGAGCACCAACACGCTGACCGTGATCGAAATCAGCAAGCCGGTCGTCGAAGGCAAGGACCTGGTGTACAGTTACAGGCTGATCGAAGGCAAGGTGCCGACGGCCGGTGGCGCGACGTCCTTGTTCATCGACTGGATCGGTCCTGGCGGCGGCGTTGGCGTCGGCTTCCACGGCGTCGGTGTCGGTGGTCGGGGAGTGGGTTGGCGGTAAGCGTCGGGCGCGCGCCAGGCGCGCCGCTCGCCGAGGCGGCGAATGGCGCACCACCGGCCCACGTTGTTGGTCGCGGCGAAGGCTGATCAGCAGCGACGAGCGGCTGCTGGCTCGAAGATGGTGACTGCTGTTCAGGAAATGGGAGAGGAGATGACGGCCTGGCGGGTATCGATGACAGGGCGGTGTCGCGCCGCAGCAAGGGTGGCCTGGTGTGCCGGCGCGCTGGCTGCCGGGCAGGCGACCGCCGGCGGCCTGATCGCCTACGAGGTCGGGACGGCCGACGTCGGTCTCGCTTCGGCGGGCTACGGCGCGCGTGCGCAGGACGCGTCGACGGTCTTCACCAATCCTGCCGGCATGACGCGGCTGGAAGGGACCCAGGTTCTGGCGGGTGGGCAAGCGCTGTGGGGCAACACCCGCTTCTCCGCCAGCTCTGGCACCTCGCCGGGGCTCGGCAGCGACAACGGAGGCTACGTCGTCGGCTCGGACGGCTGGTTTCCGGGCGGCGGCGGTTTCGCAAGCTACAGCGTATCGCCGGGTCTGAAGCTCGGTTTCGCCGTCACCGGCAACTTCGGCGCGCCGTTGAAGTACGACAACAGCTGGGTCGGCCGCTACTACGTCCAGGAGGCGACGCTGCTGGGAATTTCGCTCCTGCCGTCGATCGCCTACAAGGTGAACGACAAGCTCTCGCTCGGTGCCAGCGTCAATGCCCTGTACGGGATCTATACCAACCAGGTGGCGATCAACAATCCGGCCCCGCGCTTCGGTGATGGCCGGCTTAAGCTCGACGACAACACCTGGGGCTGGGGACTCAACCTCGGTCTGCTCTACGAAGTCGATCCGGGCACCCGGGTCGGGTTGACCTGGAACTCGCAGGTCGATCTTGATTTCGCGGCCCCGGCGAAGTTTTCGAACCTCGCTCCTGGCCTGGCCTCGCTACTGGCGAGCCGTGGCGCGCTGAACGCCGAGCTGAAGGTCGGAATCAAGGTTCCGCAGCAGGCGATGGCCAGTGTCTTCACAGAGGTCAACGATCGGTGGGCGCTGCTCGGCAGTATCGGCTGGCAGCAGTGGTCGAAATTTGGCCAGCTCCAGATCGGAATCGACGACACGATGAATCCCCTCAGCCTGACGAAGGACCTGAAATTCAAGGACACCTGGCACCTCGCGCTGGGCGCGCAACACCGCCTGAGCGAACCCTGGCTGCTCAACTTCGGCGTCGCCTACGACTCCGCGATGCAGTCGGGCGATGTCTCGCCGTTGCTGCCGGTGAACTCGGCGTGGCGCTTCGCCGTCGGTGGCGAGCAGCAGCTGAGCAAGAACGCCGCCTGGGGGATCGCCGCCGAGTACCTGTACGGCGGGACGCTCGACACCAGCCTGCAGGGCTCGGCGCCGGTGCTGGTCGGTGGGCGCGGTGACGTCGCCGGCGCGTACCACAACACCGGCACGATCTTTGTTGCGGTCTACCACAACTGGAAATTCTAGGCGGCGATGGGCATTCCTGGCGCTTGCCAGCCGAGGCCGGAGCGATGAGCGATCCGGCCCCGTCGTCGCCGGCGCTGATGGCCTGCCAGGAGTGCGATCTGCTGCAGCGGATTCCGCCGCTGCCGGTCGGCGGCAGGGCATGCTGTGCGCGCTGCGGTTTCGGGCTGGCGGCGAGGCCCACCGATCCGCTCGAGCTTCCTCTGGCGCTGACGCTTACCGCGGCGATCGTCTTCATCGTGGCCAACGCGGCGCCGCTGATGGGGCTGTCGGCGGTCGGGCGGCAGGCGAGCACGACGATCATCGGTGGTGCTTACCAGATGTGGCTGGAGGGCGAACCGATCACGGCGGCGATCGTTACGTTCTGTGCGGTGATCGCGCCCGCCTGCTACATTCTGCTGATGCTGACGGTGCTGCTCGCCGCCCGGCAGCCGCCGCTGCCGCACTGGGTCGGCGAGTTGCTGCGCTGGGGTTTGCACATGCAGCCGTGGGCGATGTACGACGTGATGTTGCTGGGGATTCTGGTGGCGCTGATCAAGATCGCCGAACTGGCACAGGTAGACCCCGGCATCGGGATGTATGCGATGGCATTGCTGGCCGCTCTGCTGCCGGCAATCGCGGTCAGCTTCGATGCCCGGGAAGTCTGGAAGCGGGTTGCGTGGGCAGATGACGGGCCATCCGTGATCGCGCCGGGCGACCCCGGTGGCGCGGAGAGCGGGCGATGACTGTCGGCGCGCTCACCGCGGCCCAGGCCGGACTGGTCTCCTGCGAAACCTGCAAGCTGTTGTCGCGGCCGGTCCACCTCGACGAGCCGGGGCACTGCCCGCGCTGCGGCGCGGCGCTCGAACTTCGCCGCGTCCACTCGATCCAGTACACCTGGGCGCTGGTGATTGCCGCGGCGATCTGCTACATCCCGGCCAACATGCTGCCGGTAATGGTCAGCAAGACCTTTGCCACGTCCGACGCCGAAACGATCATCGGCGGGGTGGTGTTCCTGTACACTTCCGGCTCGTGGCCGCTGGCGCTGATTGTCCTGGTGGCCAGCGTGATGGTACCGCTCGGCAAGTTGATTGCACTCGGCTATCTGCTGATCAGCGTCCAGCGCGGCATGCTCGGCGGCTGCCGGGAGCGGACGCGTCTCTACCGGATGGTCGAGTTCATCGGCCGCTGGTCGATGCTCGACGTTTTCGTCGACACCTTTACCGTCGCCCTGGTGCAGTTGCAGCCCCTGATGTCGGTGGTGCCCGGTCCGGGCGTACTGTTCTTCGCGGCGGTGGTGGTGCTGACCATGCTCGCGGCGGAGACCTTCGATTCGCGGCTGATCTGGGATGCCGGCAGCAAAATGGAGAGCCAGGATGGCTGATGGCAACGAACGCGACGACCTGCCGCAGGCCACTGTCGTGCCGAAGAGGCGGACCCGTGTCTCAATCGTCTGGATCATTCCGATCCTCGCCGCCGTCGTCGCCGTCGGCATCGCGGTCCAGCGGGTGCTCAGCGAAGGCCCGACGATCTCGATCGTCTTCAAGGGCGCACAGGGGATCGAGGCCGGCAAGACCTTCGTCAAGTACAAGGATGTGAATATCGGTCAGGTCACGGCGGTGCAGCTCTCCGAGGACTACACCAGGGTCACCGTGACGGCCAAGATGGCCAAGAGCGCGGCCGGTCTGATGGTCGAAGACGCGGCATTCTGGGTGGTCGAGCCGCGCATCACCTTGAGCGGTGTGTCGGGCCTTGGCACGCTGCTTTCCGGCAACTACATCGGCTTCGAGGCCGGCAAGTCGGACAGCAGGCGGCGCGACTTCACCGGGCTGGAAGTGCCGCCGATCATTACCGGCGATCAGCCGGGGCGGCAGTTCGTGCTCAAGGCCGACAACCTGGGCTCGCTGGGTATCGGATCACCGGTTTACTATCGACGCTTGCCGGCGGGGCAGGTGGTCGCCTACGCGTTGGCGAAAGACGGCCAAGCCGTCGAGATCAGGATTTTCGTGAACGCGCCGTACGACAGCTACGTCAATGCCGGAACGCGTTTCTGGAACGCCAGCGGCGTTGATGTGTCGCTCGGCGCTGACGGCCTGGACGTGCAAACGCAGTCGATGGTGGCGATGACATTGGCCTGCATCATGCGGCTCATGCCGGCGACGCCGATGGCCGACAGCAGGCCGGCA
>DPSD01000641.1:473-4314 GCA_003538495.1 Accumulibacter sp. | reverse complement strand
CACGCTTGCCCATGATCGCCGCCTCGGTCAACACGCGGGTCGTTTCCTGGAAGGACGCTGCGGAAATGAACGAATCGGTCGACAACGAAGCCTTGGTGATCCCCAGCAGCACGTGCTCGTAGGTGGCGGGCAGCTTGCCGGCGGCGATCATGTGGTCGTTTTCGTCGAGCAGGTGCGCGCGCTCGACCTGCTCACCCTTGATGAATTTGGTATCGCCGGGGTCGAGCACATTCACCCGGCGCAGCATCTGGCGAACAATCACTTCGATGTGTTTGTCATTGATCTTGACGCCCTGCAGCCGGTACACATCCTGCACCTCATCGGTGATATACACCGCCAGCGCCTCGACCCCCAACAGACGCAGAATGTCGTGCGGGTCGGGAGCCCCATCGACGATCGACTCGCCTTTGTTCACCACCTGTCCATCATGCACCAGGACGTGCTTGTCCTTCAGGATCAGGTATTCATGGGTGACGCCGTCGAGATCGGTGATCACCAGGCGCTGTTTGCCCTTGGTGTCCTTGCCGAAGGACATCGTCCCGGTAAATTCGGCAAGCATCCCCGCATCCTTGGGAGTGCGAGCTTCGAAGAGTTCGGCAACCCGTGGCAAGCCACCGGTGATGTCACGCGTCTTGGCCGACTCCTGCGGCAGGCGAGCGAGCACATCGCCGACGGAGATGGTCTGTCCATCGAACACGTTGATGATCGCGCCCACCTGAAAGGTGATGGTCACCGGGTGATCGCTGCCGTGCATCTTTACTTCTTCGCCGTCGGGGTCGAACAGCCGGACCTGTGGGCGAAGCCCCTTGCTCGGCACCTTGCCACCGCGCTTCGGATCGATTGCCACCAGCGTCGATAGTCCGGTGACATCGTCGATCTGCTTGGCGACGGTAACCCCTTCCTCGACGTTCTCGAACTTTACCAGCCCCGAGTATTCGGCGATCATCGGGCGGGTATGCGGATCCCACGCGGCCAGTCGGGCACCGGCTTTCACCGCCTCGCCGTCAACGACCTTCAGCGTTGCCCCATAGGGCACCTTATGCTTTTCGCGCTCGCGGCCGCTGTCGTCGACGATCAGGATTTCGCCCGACCGGGTGATGACGATCTTCTCGCCCTTGGCACTGGTCACGTACCGCATGCTCGACGTGAAACGCACCACTCCGGCACTGTGCGTCTCGACATGGCTGGCGACAGCGGCGCGCGACGCGGCGCCACCGACGTGAAAGGTCCGCATGGTCAGCTGCGTCCCCGGCTCACCAATCGATTGCGCGGCCATGACGCCGACCGCTTCACCAACATTGACCGGCGAACCACGACCCAGGTCGCGGCCGTAGCATTGGGCGCACAGGCCGTAGCGCGTGTCGCAGGTCAGCGGCGTGCGGACCTTGACTTCGTCGATTCCCAGCCGGTCGATCAGATCACAATGATCCTCGCTGATCAGCGTCCCTTGCTCGATGACCGTCTCCTGGGAATCCGAGTCAACCACGTCGGCAGCGGTAACGCGACCGAGAATCCGCTCGCGAATCGCCTCGATGACTTCACCGCCCTCGATCAGAGCTTTCATGGTGACGCCGTTGCTGGTTCCGCAATCGTCCTCGATGACCACCAGATCCTGCGTCACGTCGACCAGTCGACGCGTCAGGTAACCCGAGTTGGCGGTCTTCAGGGCCGTATCCGCCAAGCCCTTGCGCGCTCCGTGGGTCGAGATGAAGTACTGGAGAACGTTCAGACCCTCACGGAAATTGGTCGTGATCGGCGTTTCGATGATCGATCCATCCGGCTTGGCCATCAGACCACGCATTCCGGCCAGTTGGCGAATCTGCGCCGCCGAACCGCGCGCTCCCGAATCGGCCATCATGAAGATCGAATTGAACGACTCCTGCCTTTCCTTGATGCCCTGACGATTGATCACTTCCTCGTGGCCGAGTTGATCCATCATCACCTTGGCCACCTGATCGCCAGTCCGCCCCCAGATATCCACAACCTTGTTGTAGCGCTCGCCATTGGTCACCAGACCGTTGGTGTACTGGTTTTCGATTTCCTTGACTTCTTCTTCGGCTGCGGCAATGATTTCGCGCTTCTGCGCCGGCACCAGCATGTCGTCGGAGCAGATCGAAATACCGGCCCGGGTTGCCAGGCGGTAGCCGTTCTGCATCAGCTTGTCGGCGAAAACAACGGTCTCCTTAAGACCGCAGCGGCGGAAGGCGGCGTTGATCAGCTTCGAGATTTCCTTCTTCTTGAGGGTCTTGTCGATCAGGCTGTAGGGCAAGCCCTTCGGCAGGATCTCGGACAGCAGCGCGCGCCCGGCGGTCGTCTGGTAGCGCCTGACCTGCTCCACCCAGCCATTCTCGCCGTCGCTCTCGTACTCGGTGATGCGGACCGAAATCCGCGCGTGCAGGTCGAGTTCGCCGGCCTGCATGGCGCGCGTCACCTCGGCCAGGTCAGGGAACATCATCCCCTCGCCGCGGGCGTTGATATCCTCGCGGGTGGCGTAGTACAAACCGAGAACGATGTCCTGCGATGGAACGATGATCGGCTCCCCGTTGGCCGGCGACAGGACGTTGTTCGAGGCCAGCATCAGCGTCCGCGCTTCCATTTGTGCCTCGAGCGACAGCGGCACGTGAACGGCCATCTGGTCACCGTCGAAGTCGGCATTGAAGGCCGCGCAAACCAGCGGGTGCAACTGGATCGCCTTGCCTTCGATCAGCGTCGGCTCGAACGCCTGGATGCCCAGGCGGTGTAGCGTCGGCGCGCGGTTGAGCATGATCGGGTGCTCGCGAATCACTTCTTCCAGGATGTCCCAGACCACCGCCTCCTGGGTCTCGACCATCTTCTTCGCCTGCTTGATGGTGGTCGCCAGACCCATTCCTTCGAGCCGGTTGAAGATGAAAGGCTTGAACAACTCCAGCGCCATCAGTTTTGGCAAACCACATTGATGCAGCTTGAGCTGCGGCCCGACGACGATCACCGAGCGCCCTGAGTAGTCCACGCGCTTGCCGAGCAGGTTCTGGCGAAAACGACCTCCCTTGCCCTTGATCATGTCGGCCAGCGACTTTAGCGGACGCTTGTTGGCCCCGGTCATTGCCTTGCCACGACGCCCGTTGTCGAGCAAGGAATCGACGGCCTCCTGGAGCATCCGCTTCTCGTTGCGGACAATGATTTCCGGTGCCTTCAACTCGAGCAAGCGCTTCAAGCGGTTGTTGCGGTTGATCACGCGGCGATAGAGATCGTTGAGATCAGAGGTCGCAAAGCGGCCACCGTCGAGAGGTACCAACGGGCGCAAATCGGGCGGCAGAACCGGCAGCACTTCGAGCACCATCCATTCCGGCTTGATTCCCGACTTCTGAAAGCCTTCGAGGATTTTCAGCCGCTTGGAGAACTTCTTGCTCTTGGTTTCCGAAGTCGTCGTTTCGAGTTCCGAACGCAGCGTTTCGACTTCGCGAGCCAGATCGATCGAGCGCAGCAGCTCGCGGATACCTTCGGCGCCCATCGCCGCATAGAAGTCGTCGCCGTACTCCTCGACCTTTGCCAGGTAGTCGTCCTCGGTCAGCAACTGGGCGCGAGCCAGCGGGGTCATCCCCGGATCGTAGACCACGAACGCCTCAAAGTAGAGGACCCGCTCGATGTCGCGCAGGGTCATGTCAAGAACCATCCCCAGACGGCTGGGCAGGCTCTTGAGAAACCAGATGTGGGCGACCGGACTGGCCAGATCGATGTGCGCCATGCGCTCACGACGAACCTTGGCCAGCGTCACCTCAACGCCACACTTCTCGCAAATGACGCCACGATGCTTCAGCCGCTTGTACTTGCCGCACAGGCACTCGTAGTCCTTGATCGGGCC
>DPSD01000641.1:0-139 GCA_003538495.1 Accumulibacter sp. | reverse complement strand
TCGCGCTCCGGCTTGAAGGTCCGATAGTTGATCGTCTCCGGTTTCTTGACTTCGCCATAGGACCACGAGCGAATCTTCTCCGGCGAGGCGAGACCAATGGTGATCGCGTCGAACTGTTCTTCCTGCGTCACCTGCCTAA
>DPSD01000109.1:6507-11401 GCA_003538495.1 Accumulibacter sp. | reverse complement strand
CTTGATCCGCTCAACGGGAAGTTCGCCATTGACCTGGTCGAGGTCGATTCGCCCGAGATTCACGCCCGCGTAAGTCCGCAGGGAACGATCAACTGGGTCGACTTTTTCAGCAAGGAACTCGCTGCCCGGGGCGCCGTGGCGCCTGCTGCCAGCAAGAACGCGAAGCCGGCTCCGGTCGAGTGGTCGCTGGCTGAAGCGAAAATCAGCGGTGGTGCGCTGCGCTGGCGCGACGAGTCGCACGGCCAACCATTCGACGCCAGCGTGGACGGGCTGCTGGTCAGCTTGAAGAAGTTCGATAGCCAAGGCAGCGCACCCGCCGAGTTTGACGTGGCCTTTCGCATGCGGGCTGCGCAATGGGTCACGCTCGACGCTTTCTCGGCCAAGGGCGGACGCTTCGATCTGGCCAAGCGTACAGTGACCATCGATGAGGTTGCGTCGCGCGGCGCGAAGCTGCTGGTCCGGCGCGCCGCCGACGGTCGTATCGAGTTTGTCGAGCCGCCTTCATTGCGCGCGGTCGAGGCGTCACAGAAGGATCCGGCCGGGCCGTGGAAAGTGACCGTCGCCAGGTATCGTGGCGAAGACCTCGCGCTGAGCTTCGAAGACCGGGTGATCTCGCCAGCTGTCGTGCACACCATCGATGGACTGAAGGTCGAGGCCGAGAATCTGTCTACCGAGCCCGGCACGACGGCCACCATCTCGACGCGTTTCAACGTCAATAAGAAGGGCGAGGTCGAGGTCGCCGGCACGTTCAAGCTTCTGCCGCTCGATACCGATCTCAAACTTGCCATCAAGACGCTCGACCTGGTGCCGTTGCAACCGTACTTCACGGAAAGGCTGAACGTCGTTCTGACTCGCGGTCAGGTGATGTTGAACGGCGATGTTCGCTTTCAGCAGCTTGCCGCAGCCACGGCGCCTGCGCCAGAGGCCGGCAAGTTGTCGGCGGCGTTTTCCGGCCAGTTGGCGGTCGCCGACTTTTCGGCGGTCGACAAGGTCGATTCCTCCGACTTCCTGAAGTGGAAGTCATTGTCATTTGGCCACCTCGACCTGCACTTGAATCCGGATTCGGTGTCGATCGGCGAGGTAGCTCTGGCTGATTTTTTCGCCCGTGTGATCATCAGTCCCAAGGGCAAGCTGAATCTCTTGCAGGTCGTTCGCCAGGCCGAAGCGGCCTCGGCCGCCGGGCCACCCAAGAGCGCCGAGCAGCCGACCGCGGTGGTCTCGGCGGACGGCAAGGCGGTCGCGCCGGTGCTCGCCGGCAGCCAGCCGCCGCTGCCGGTGAAGGTTGGCAAGATTACCTTGCAGGGTGGCGACATCAAGTTCACCGACAACTTCATCAAGCCGAACTACTCCGCGGATCTGAAGAAGATCGGGGGCTCGATCAACGGGCTGTCGTCGGCTGCAGGCAGCGTTGCCACGCTCGACCTGCGCGGCAGCTACGACGACATTGCCCCACTTCAGGTGAAGGGGCAGATCAATCCGCTGGTGGCCACGCCGTATCTGGACGTGCAGGCCGACGTCAAGGGGATCGAAATGACTGCATTGTCGCCGTACTCCGGCAAGTACGCGGGCTACGCGATCGACAAGGGCAAGCTGTCGCTGTTTGTCAAATACAAGATCGAAAAGAACCAACTGACCGCCGAGAATCGCGTCTTCCTCGATCAACTGACCTTCGGTGCGGCGGTCGATAGTCCGGAGGCGACCAAGTTGCCGGTAACCCTGGCCGTCGCACTGCTCAAGAACGCCAAAGGTGAGATCGACATCAATCTGCCGGTTGCCGGTTCGCTCGACGATCCCGAGTTCAGTATTGGCGGCTTGCTTGGCAGCGTGATCGGCAATCTGCTGGTCAAGGCCGTTACTGCGCCGTTCGCCTTGCTGGGGTCGATCTTTGGGGGTGGCGAGGAGTTGTCTACCGTCGACTTCGATTTTGGGCTGGCGGCCGTCACCCCGTCCGCGCAGAGGCGTCTGGAGGCACTGGCCAAGGCCTTGCTGGACCGGCCCGCGCTCAAGCTCGACATCGAAGGGCAGGCTGACCCGGAAAGCGATCCCGAGGGACTGAAGCGCGACCGCCTGACCAGCAAGCTGACGGCGTTGAAGGCGGAGGGCGTGAACAAGGGGAATGGCGAAAGCGCAGCGGCGGACGCCGTCGGGATCAGCGCCAAGGAGTACCCGGCCTTGCTGGAACGGGTGTACCGCGCGGAGGACTTCGCGAAGCCGCGCAACGTCGTCGGGATGGTGAAAACGCTACCCGTCGATGAAATGGAAAAGCTGATCCTCGCCAACACGGTTGTCGATGAGAGCGATCTGCGCGAGTTGGCCGACCGGCGGGCAAAGGCCGTTCGCGACTGGCTGCTCGCGCATCAGGTCCCGGCAGAGCGGCTGTTCCTGCGGCCGGTGAAGGTCGCCAAGCCGGACGGCAAGTCGGATGCGCCGGTGCCGGCAGGAGGTAACCGCGTCGTCTTCGCGCTTGAATAGGGTGCCAAGGGTGAACAGGGTGAACAGGGTGAAAAGGGTGAATAGGGTCCGTCGCCGTATGGCTGCAGGTGACGACGCCTGTTCCCGGACCATCAGCCACGCATGAGCAACACCTGGCCGGATTGGTGGCCGTACGCCGCGCTGTCAATGGCCACGGTGGTCATCGCGCTGCAGGTCGTTCTGCTGCTGCGTACCGGAACGACTCGCGAGGCGATCGGTGTCCGTCTGCGTGACCTGCAAGCTGGACTGGAGCGGCTGGAACGCGAGTTGCGCCAGGAGATGTCGCTGGGACGGCAGGAGGCGGCAAGCGCCGCTCGCGGCGACCGGGAGGAGCAGTCGCTGTCGCTGGACCGCTTGTCGCAGACGCTCGCTGCTCAACAGGCTCAACTTGGCCGGTTGCAGGCACAACAGCTCGAATCGTTTGCCCAGCAACTGGCGCGCCTGACGAACAGCAACGAACAGCGCTTCGAGGAACTCCGCCAGGCCCTCGAACAGCGCCTGGCGGCGATGCAGGCCGACAATTCCGGCAAGCTCGAGGAGATGCGCCGGACGGTCGACGAAAAGCTGCACGCGACGCTCGAACAGCGTCTCGGCGAATCCTTCAAGCTGGTCAGTGATCGTCTCGAGCAGGTCCATCAGGGGCTGGGCGAGATGCAGACGCTGGCCATCGGGGTCGGTGACCTGAAGAAAGTGCTGACCAACGTCAAGACCCGCGGCAGCTGGGGTGAGGTGCAGTTGGCAGCCTTGCTGGAGCAGTTGCTGAGCGCCGAGCAGTACGCCACCAACGTCGCCACCAGGCCGAATTCTCTGGATCGCGTCGAGTTCGCCATTCGCTTGCCGGGTCGCGCGATCGGCGACGAGGAACTTCGTCCGGTGTGGTTGCCGATCGACGCCAAGTTCCCGCTGGAGGACTATCAGCGCCTGCTCGACGCGCAGCAGCGAGGCGATGCCACGGCGCTGGAGGTTTCGACCAAGGCGCTTGAAGCGCGCCTGCGCCTCGAGGCCAGGACGATCCACGACAAGTACGTGGAGCCGCCGTACACCACTGATTTCGCGATTCTTTACCTGCCGATCGAGGGTCTCTATGCGGAAGTTCTGCGGCGACCGGGGCTGGCCGACGGCCTGCAGCGTGACTGGCGGATCTGTATCGCCGGGCCGACGACGCTGGCAGCCCTGCTGAACAGTCTGCAGATGGGCTTTCGGACGCTGGCCATCGAGCGCCGATCGTCGGAAGTCTGGGCGGTCCTTGGCGCCATCAAGAGCGAGTTCGGCAAGTTCGGCGAGATCCTTGAGGCGACGCACAGAAAGCTCGAGCAGGCCAGCCGGAGCATCGAGTCAGCGGGCGTCCGGACGCGCCAGATCGAGCGCAAGCTACGCGGCGTCGAGGCGCTGCCGGCGAGCGAGGCACAGTTGCGACTGGGGAATCTGGAAGGGATTGCCGAGCCTGGCGACGAGCCATGACCAGCATCGAGGCCGCCTTCCGCGCGACGACCTATCGGGTGACGACTCCTGAAGGGGGCTTCGCCTTGCGGATCGGTGTCACCGACCGCGCGTTCGACGATTTTCTCGGTCGGCTGCCGGACGCTCTCAATCCTTCGGACTCTCCGGCGATTCGGGCGAAGGCCGGATCAAGCGCAGTGAGCACCCGCTCCGGCTGGGGCATCCTTACCGCGTACAACCCCGGCGTGCTGCTCGCCGAGCACGACAACCGGCTTCGGCAGGAGCGCTTGCGGGACCGCCTGGCGGCGTCTGGCAGGCACTTTCTGCCTGCTTGCAACCTCGCCGACGATGGTGCCTGGCCGCCGGAGCCGAGCTATCTCGTGCTCGACGTGAACGAGCAGCAAATCGTCGCTCTCGGCAGGGAATTCTGCCAACTCGCGGTCGTTTGGGGACGCCGGGGAGCGGTCCCGCAATTGCTCTGGATTTGAGGGACGGATCGTCTGGAAGCCGTGACTTTTGTCGCCTCCTTGGTCGTGGAGAGCCGTTTAGAATGAATTTTTGCAAGGTCGACCGAACACCGTGAGCAAGCGCGTCGGACGTTTCGAGATCATTCGTGAGCTGGGTCGCGGCGCCCAGAGCATTGTCTATCTGGCGCTTGATCCGCACCTTCAGCGGCAGGTGGCGATCAAGACGCTGCACTACGCGCGCGCTGATCCGCAGCAGAATCGGCAGTTGCTCGAAGAGGCGCGGATGGTCAGCCAGTTGCGCCACCCGAGCATCGTGCCCATCTTCGAAGCTGGCGAGGAGCGGGGCGATCTGTACCTGGTTTTCCAGTACGTCCCGGGCCGGAACCTCTCCGAGCACCTGCAGCGCAGTGGTGGTCTGCCGCCGGACAAGGCGATCGCGATCGTTCAGGCCATCCTCGATGCGGTTGCCCACGCGCACGCGGCGGGGATCATTCATCGTGACCTCAAGCCGAGCA
>DPSD01000109.1:0-6282 GCA_003538495.1 Accumulibacter sp. | reverse complement strand
CAGGCCATCCTCGATGCGGTTGCCCACGCGCACGCGGCGGGGATCATTCATCGTGACCTCAAGCCGAGCAACATTCTGATTGACGACGACGGCGTGCCGCGGGTGATGGACTTCGGCATCGCCAGCCGCTCCACCGGCACCGGCAGCGATGGCGGTCAATGGTCGGGTACGCCAGCCTACATGGCTCCGGAATACATCGAAAAGCGCACCAGCAACGAAAGAACGGACATCTTCTCGGCCGGCCTGGTGCTGTACGAACTGCTCAGTGGGCAGCGGGCGGTCGCGGGTGGCGACATCAAGCAGGTGATGCAGCACATCGCCGGCACCGACATCCGTCTGCCACCCGAGTTGAGCAGTCTGCTCGACGAGCGTCTGGTGGCGGTGCTCTATCGGGCACTGGCGCGCGATCCGCAGAGCCGTTACGGTTCAGCCGTCGAGATGCGCGCCGCCCTGGACGACTACCTGCAGCCGGAAAGCACGGCGCCGTCGGCAGATGCGAAGCAGAGCACGATCGAATTCCTGCTGCGGCGGATGCGCCACAAAAGTGACTTTCCGGCACTGTCCGAGTCGGTCGGGGCGATCAACCGGATCACCGCCTCCGAGAACCAGAGCGTTTCCGAACTCTCGAACGCGATCCTCAAGGATTTTTCGCTGACCAACAAGATCCTGCGGATGGTCAATTCGGTGCACTATCGGCAGGCCGGCGGCGGCAGTATCAGCACCGTATCGCGCGCGGTTGTCGTCCTGGGCCTCGATGCGTTGCGCAGCATTGCGATCACGGTGATGCTCTTCGATCACCTGCAAAACAAGGAGAATGCCAATCAGCTCAAGGAGGAATTCCTGCGCGCCAATCTGGCCGGCGCGCTGGCCAAGGACCTTGGCGGCAAGACAGCGACGCGTGGGGACGTAGAGCAGGCCTTCATCTGTTCGATGTTCCACAACCTGGGACGCCTGCTGAGCCAGTATTATTTCCCGGAAGAAAGCGCCGAGATCAGGCGCGTTCAGCAGCAGAAGAACTGCTCCGAGGAGGCGGCTGCGCTGCAGGTGCTCGGTCTGTCGTTCGAGGACCTGGGCATTGGTATCGCGCAGAGCTGGGGATTTCCAAAGCTGATCGTAAGCAGCATGCGCAAGCTGCCGGCCGGGAGTGTGCGTCGCCCGGTCAACTCCGAGGATCGCCTGCGCGTGCTGGCGGCACTGTCCAACGAATTGTGTGCCCTGGTCGCCGATGCGGGACCCGATCAGCAACAGAAAGAGCTGCGCAAGATCGTCGCGCGTTTCGGCGAGGTCATTGAAGTCGATGAGCAGAGTCTGCAAAGAACCCTGGTCAAGTCCTTCGAGCACATGACGCATTTTGCCGGCATCATTCACCTCAATCTGCAGCAGACGCGTTTCGGAAGGAAGCTCAAGGCCTGGGGAGCGGCGCCGGCTACCCGGCCGGTCGCCGAGCTGGTACCGACCCGGGACGATGGCCTGGCTGGCGGCACGGTGCTTTCCGACGACGTGCCGGAGGCGGTAGCGTGCGATGAGCGGTCGGTTGACGGGAGCGAGTTCGTTCCGGCAGCCTCGCCTGACGCCGGCGAAGTCATTCTGATGGCTGGGATCCAGGACGTCAGCAACGCCTTGGTCAGCGAGTTCAGGCTCAACGACGTGCTGCGCATCATTCTGGAAACCATCTACCGCGCGAAGGGTTTCAGGACCGTCATTTTGTGCATTCGGGATGGGCGCAGCAATTCGATGCTCGGTCGTTTCGGCTTCGGACCGAATGCCCCCGAGGTTGCCAGGCGCTTCAAGTTTTCCCTGGTGTTTGCCGCGGACATCTTTCATGCGGCACTGGCCAACGGCGTCGATGTGCTGATCAGCGACACCAGCGATGCGAAGATCGCCGCCCGTATTCCGGCCTGGTTTCGCAAGGCCGTGAGCGCGCATCGGCTTGTCGTTTTCCCGCTCTGCGTCAAGGGCAGCCCGGTGGCGATGATCTACGCCGACCGCCAGCACGCCGGTGAGATCGTCATCTCCGAGAAGGAGTTGTCGCTGCTGCGAACCTTGCGCAATCAGGCGGTGCTGGCGATCAAGCAGTCGATCTGAGGCTGACGTTCGCTCGCGCTCTGCACGCTGGCCTGGCCTACCACAGCTTCCACCACGGCACCTGACGTTCCAGGCCGCGTCGATAGTAGTCGCTGTCGGGATAATTCTTGCGCATGACGCGCTCGGCGTCGTCGCGCAGATCGTTCAGGCCGAGCGAATCGTAGGCCTTGACCATGATGAACAGCGCTTCCTCGGTGGACGGCGTGTCGCGATAGTTGATCACGGCGTACTGGGCGCGGTTGGCGGCCGCGAGATAGGCGCCACGTTTCATGTAGTAACGGGCGACGTGCAGTTCAAGCTGCGCCAGTGCATCGACCAGGTACCTCATGCGGAGCAGTGCGTCAGGGGTGTACTTGCTGTCCGGAAAGCGGGTGACCAGTTCCTTGAAGGCGTCAAACGATTCGCGCGCACCTTTCGGGTCGCGTTCGGTCATGTCCTGGTTGCTGATCGCACCGAGCAGGCCCAGGTCTTCGTTGAAGTTGATCAGGCCGCGCAGGTAATAGACGTAGTCGACGTTCGGGTGGTTGGGGTGCAGCTTGATGAAGCGGTCGCAGGCGGCGATTGCCGACGCCGGTTCGAGATCCTTCCAGTACGCATAGGCAATCTCGATCTGCGCCTGCTGCGCGTAGCGACCGTAGGGATAGCGGGATTCGAGCTTCTCGAAGTACTTGATGGCCTTGGTGTAGGACCCGTCGGTCAGTGCGCTCTTGGCTTCGGCGTAGAGCTTGTTGGCCGACCAGCCGATGGTTTCATCCTTCGAGTCCGGGAGAAGGCCGCAGCCCGAAAAGAGAGCGGCAACGATAAGCGCTGCGATAACCGCTAAACTACGCATGATGAAAAACCCACAGAAAAAGAAGGCGCCGACACTGGTGTCCACCGACAACAACGGGCCCGCCGATTATAGCGCAAACCCCAGAATTGCCCTGACCGTGCCCACCGACTGCAGCGGTCAACGGCTTGACCAGGTCCTGGCGCGCTTGCTGTCGCAGCATTCGCGAAGCCGGCTGCAGAACTGGATTCGTGAGGGCAGGGTCGCCGTGGGCGGAGATGTGGTCGTCGAGCCCCGGCACAAACTCTGGAGTGGGGAGGCTGTTGAAGTCGCCGAGGCGCCTGACGAACGTGCCGAATCGTCGCTGGCGGAGGATATTCCCTTACCGGTGGTGTTCGAGGATGAACACTTGCTGGTGCTCGACAAGCCGGCCGGGCTGGTCGTCCATCCGGGCTGCGGCAACTGGAGCGGGACGGTTCTCAATGCCTTGCTGCACCATGCCCCGCAGCTCGACAAAGTGCCGCGGGCGGGAATCGTGCATCGACTCGACAAGGATACCAGTGGCCTGATGGTCGTCGCCAAGACGCTCGAAGCGCAGACCGATTTGGTCAGGCAGTTGCAGGCGCGAACCGTCAAGCGTTGCTATCAGGCGCTGGTGCGGGGCCTCGTCGAGCACCCGGGGACGGTCGACGCGCCAATCGGTCGACATCCGGCCCTGCGCACCCGAATGGCGGTGCTGAATACCGGCAAGCCGGCGCGCACTCACTATCGGGTGCTGGAGAAGTTCCTGGTCTCGACGCTGATCGAGTGCGCTCTGGAAACCGGTCGCACCCATCAGATTCGTGTGCACATGACCTCGGTCGGGCATCCTCTGGTCGGAGATCCGGCTTACGGCGGCGGTGCCAGCCGCGTGCCGGGCGGCCCTGCGTTTCCTCGTCAGGCCCTGCATGCCTGCCGGCTGGCGCTGCTGCACCCGGCGACTGGACGACGGGTGCTGTGGCGGTCTGGCTTGCCCGACGACATGGCGACCCTGGTCGACACGCAGCGCTTGGAAACGGCGGAGTACGGTCGCCAACACCCGCGCGACGACGACGCCTGGGACGATGATTACTGGGACCGGGACCAGGACGGAGGGCCCGAGCTGATCTTCACCGATGGCGATGCCTCTGACGACCTCGACGACCCGGACGAGCCTGATGACCATGAGCCGGAGGATGATCCTCGGTGACCGGTAGGGGCTGGATCATTCCCGACTGGCCGGCGCCGGCGCGCGTGCGCAGTCTGATCACCACTCGTCGGGGCGGCGTGAGTGTCGCCCCCTACGCCAGCCTCAACCTCGGCGACCATGTTGGTGATGACCCGTTGGCGGTAGGCGAGAATCGCCGGCTGCTTGGCAACAGCCTGCCGGCGGCGCCGCGCTGGCTGAACCAGGTGCACGGCACGACGGTCGTCGACGCGGCGGCCGACGCTGGCGCGGCGCGGGTGACGAGCGCCGATGCTGCCTTGGCGCGTAACCCGGGCGTCGTCTGCGCGGTAATGACGGCCGACTGCCTGCCGGTGTTGCTCTGCGACCGATCCGGCTCCGCCGTCGCCGTAGCTCACGCCGGTTGGCGTGGCTTGCAGGCCGGCATTCTGGAACGGACGGTGTGCGCCATGGACCTTCCAGGCGAGCGCTTGCTCGCCTATCTGGGGCCGGCGATCGGCCCGCAGGCGTTCGAGGTCGGTGACGAGGTTCGCACCTCTTTTGTCAATGAACATCACCAGGCGGCGCTGGCTTTTCAGCCGGTCAGCTCGACGCGGACGCCGTGCCGCGGGGTGTCCGGCCAACGGTCGGTGCTTAGCTCGGTGGACGCTTCAGCGCATGCCGGCGGCTGGTTGGCCGATATCTATCTGCTGGCACGTCAAAGCCTGAAGCGAGCGGGCGTCGACGCCGTTTATGGAGGCGGTTGCTGCACGGGGCAGCAAGCGACCAGCTTCTTTTCGTATCGTCGTGATCGGGTGACCGGGCGGATGGCGTCGCTGATCTGGCTGGCTGACGCCTAGTCAGCGATCGGGCGGCTGATCATCGCCGCTGCCGCGGCTCGATGGGTCGGCCATCCGGGCGCGACGGCGCACCGGCCCGCCGAAAAGCCACAGCAGCAAGGCCGTTGGCAGCAGGCCATAGAACAGCAAGGTCAACAAGCCGGCGACGACGCTGCCCTCGGTCAGCGCCATCAGGACGGTGACGTAGAGCCAGCCAATCGCCACGATATACATGTCGCAATTATAGGCGCCGCGGTGCTGTTGAGGAGATGCTTGCGGGTTCTCTCCAGGTGGCCTGCGGCCCGCCAGCACCAGACGCTGAAGGCTTTGGGATTGACAGCGTAGATGGTGCAATGCAGAATCGGCGACGGGTGTATTGGTGTCGTTTTCACTGCAGTAGTCACCATGGATCCCCTGGCGGCAGGCTCGGGTCGAAGCCGCCGGTCTGCTGGGGCCGGCCGACGAGGTGATGGTCCGCCTTTCGAGTTCCCTTGGTCGCGTGCAGGAGCGCCCTCTGGCGCGTCTGGCTGTCAAGGCGCTGTCGCCAGCGTTCGTCGAGCGGTGATGCCGTGCGCAAATGGCAAGCTGGTTGGCGTGGAAGGCGTCTGGTGGGACAATGCCGTGTTGCGGTGGCGCGGGGATCGGGAGGACGACAGGTGATCGCCGGTCTGATTGACTGCCAGGTCTTGAACGCGAGCGTGTTGCGGCGTTGCGTCAGAGTCGCTGCTCCGGACTGATCGGGAAATGTTGTAATCGTGGCGGCTAAGTGCCGCCAATTGTTTCATTCGTCAACAGGAAAGGAAGAGTTATGACGCAACGTGTTGCTTTGGTTACAGGTGCCATGGGTGGGCTCGGGACGGCCATCTGCCAGGAGTTGGCCAAGGCCGGTCACAAGGTGGTTGCCGCCTACCATCCGGAGTTCGACAAGCCGGACGAGTGGACAAAGGCCATGGAGGCCGCCGGTTTCAACGATTTCGTTTGTGTGGCTGGTGACGTCGCCGATTTTGATTCCTGCGTCGCCATGGTTGCCGAGGCTGAAGCCAAGGCGGGTCCGGTCGATATCCTGGTCAATAATGCCGGCATTACCCGCGACAAGATGTTTGGCCGGATGGAGCCGGCGCAGTGGAACGCCGTCATCTCGACCAACCTGACCAGCCTGTTCAACATGACCAAGCAGGTTTCGGCCAAGATGGCCGAGCGCGGCTGGGGCCGGATCATCAACATCTCGTCGGTCAACGGCCTTCGCGGCCAGGCCGGGCAGACCAACTACTCGGCAGCCAAGGCGGGGGTGATTGGTTTCAGCAAGGCGCTCGCCGCCGAGTTGGCTGCCAAGAACGTGACGGTCAACGCTATCTGTCCGGGTTACGTGGCGACGCAGATGGTCATGGCGATCAAGCCGGAGATCC
>DPSD01000225.1 GCA_003538495.1 Accumulibacter sp. | reverse complement strand
TGGATTAGGGGCGGACGTAACAACAGAGCTCGCACAGAACCGTCTGGACGAAGTCCGCAGCGCACTGGCACCGTGGTTCGATTTTGAACTGAGGCTCAGCACCGAGTCGCCAATTCGACTAGTCATCAACATGGTATTAGCGGGACCCGCGCCTCTTCAAGAGGCAATACTACCGATGGCGGTCATGGCTGTTCGCGATGGAGCGATTCCGGATGAGGAACGACGACGAACGTTGGTATTGGCGATCGCTGACGCGCTTCCTACTGGACGTGATTTCATGGCGGAAGTTGCGGCAAGCGCGCTTGAGGTAGGGTTCGCCGCTTCGCCCCAATGCTTCGAAGCCGGCTGGTTCCGCGACTGGGCGAGCGTCGATTTCGCCGGTGCGTGGAATTGGGTAATGGGGCAACGGGACAAATGGCATTTTCCCAAGGACGAACTCGTTGAGCAGGTTTCCGCCGCAATGGACGGAAACAGCCAGTTTTGGAGCCGGCAGGCAGGGGACCAGAGACAAGCATCAGCGCTTGCCGTGTTGTTCGGGCTGGCCGACGAGTATCTTCGTGATCCCGAGAAGCGCGCGACCGCTCAGCCGGACACCACTGGACTGTCACCTATGAGAAAGGTGAGAGAGCTGTGGAATCGCATCCCAGGCATGCTATCGAGCTGTGGAGGCGCGCGTGCATACCATGCGCTGATGAGCCTTGCCACAGATTGTGTGGATCCTGGGCATGCCTCGTGGATAAGATCCCAAGCGTACCTGCAAGCCGCACGGGAAGCCGAGAACGCAAAGCGGATCTCGGCTTCCGCACTACCGTCAATGGGCGAACCTTACATTCGCGCCGCGCGTACGGAACATGAATTGTTTCTGCAGGTCATGGCGCGGCTGGTGGAGATCGCCGATGGCGTCGAAAAGGGACCGTTCAGCGAGCGAGGCTTGTTCCCTGCGGGCGTCGATGAGAAGCAACTTCAGCTCTGGCTTGCGGCCCGTCTGGAGGACACTCCGCGCCGAAGTTTCACTGCCCGCTTCGGGGTTACTCGCGAGCCGACTGTCGACGCCGACAAACGCACCGACATCGAGGTATCCAGCAATGCTGGCAAGGTCTGCATCGAAATCAAACCGCTCGACAAGACCAGAAGCTATTCAGCCCAGAGCCTGGCCGGGGACACCTTGGGAAGACAACTCATCGGGCAGTATCTGCGTGGCAAGAACAGCCGGCACGGAATTCTGGTCGTCTTTCGGCTTGATTCGAAGATCTGGCAGATTCCCGGCCGCCAGGGCAATCGACCGTTCGGTGAGCTTGTTGATTACCTCAAGGAACAGGCACGAGGCGTGGTGGCAAAAGACTCTACAATCCTGGGACTTGAGGTACTCCCCATAGACTGTACAGCACCTTCTTGAGGTAGGTTCCGCACGGCCCATAAAGCCACCGTGTCGCCATGGCGTTGCGTCGAATGTCCATAGCGCACCTCAGGGGACCACCTTATCAGCGGCTCAGCCAGGAATTACCGCAATCGTCTTGCGCGGGCGCGCTTGCCCGCTGGCCGCGGGCGCTTTCATGTTTCGGAAGGCCGCCAGTAGCAGGGCCTCGCGCTGTTTGGCCGAGGCGTGGTAGCGCTCGCGCACGTGGCCGAAGCCGCGGATCTGCTCGGGCAGGCTGGCCAGCTCGACGGCCGCCTCATGGTTGGCGGGGTCCAGTCCGGCAACCAGCTCGTTTACGGTCGCCTCGTAGTCGGCGATCAGTTGCCGGTCGAGCCGGCGCTCGGCGCTGCGTGCGAAAGGGTCGAGCGCGGTGCCGCGCAACGGCTTGAAGCGCGTCAGCAGACGCAGCGCCTTGAGCATCCATGGACCGTAGCTGCGCTTCACCTGGTGGCCGTTCGCGTCCTTCCTGGCAAGCAGCGGCGGCGCCATGTGGAAGACCAGCCGGTAGTCGCCGTCGAAGCTCTCCTCGACACGCTTGAGGAAATCGCCATCGGTGTACAGCCGCGCGACTTCGTACTCGTCCTTGTACGCCAGCAGCTTGTAATAGCCGCGTGCCACGGCTTCGCTGAGCAGCGTGATGCCCGGCGCCACGGCGTCTTCGGCCTGGCGCACGCGCGCCACCAGGCGCGCGTAGCGCTCGGCGTAGGCGGCGTTCTGATAGTCGGTGAGTTGCGCCGTGCGGCGGGATATGACTTCGTCGACGCTGGTGGACAGCTGGTGGTGCGCTGGCAAGCCGCTTTTCGGCCGGGCCGCTTCGAGTACCGCTGCCGGATCGACCGCCGTGCGGCGGCCCCACTGGAACGCTGCCTTGTTGCCCGCGACGGCCGTGCCATTGATCTCGATAGCGCGCATGATCGCGGCCAGGCCGAGCGGCACCAGTCCCTGCTGCCAGGCGTACCCGAGCATGAACAGGTTGGTGGCGATCGAGTCCCCCAGCAATTCGGTGGCCAATCGGGATGCATCGAGGAATTCGACGCGACCTTCGCCGACCGCTTCGACAATTTGCTGTTCCATCGAGCGGCCCGGGAAGATCGGGTCCGGGTTGACCTGCACGTTGCCGGAGCGCGCCTGCGCGGCAAAGCCGCGGACGAACTCGCTGGTGTTGGTCTGGTCGCGGTTGATCACCACGCGGGTCAGTCCCAGGCTCATCTTGGCCAGCGACTCGTCGCTGGCGGCCACCACCAGGTCGCAACCAATAACCGCGTTGGCTTCGCCGGCGGCCACCCGCGCCGCGTAGAGTTGCTCCTGACGGTCGGCGATGCGGACGTGCGACCAGACCGCACCGCCCTTCTGCGCCAGACCGGCCATGTCGAGCACCGAAATGCCCTTGCCTTCGAGGTGCGCCGCCATCCCCAGCAGGGCGCCGATGGTGACCACGCCGGTGCCGCCGACGCCGGTGACCAGCAGGCCCCAGGGCGTGCGGGTGGTGGGCAGCGTCGGCATTGGCAGGCGGTCAAAGGCGTCGCCGCCGGCCTGCGTCGCCTTGCCCTTGCGCAGCTGGCCGCCCTCGATGGTGACGAAGCTCGGACAGAAACCCTTGATGCACGAGTAATCCTTGTTGCACGACGATTGGTCGATCGCCCGCTTGCGGCCGAACTCGGTGTCCACCGCCACCACCGACATGCAGTTTGACTTTTCGCTGCAGTCACCACAGCCTTCGCACACGCGGTCGTTGATCACCACCCGCCTGGCCGGGTCCGGGAAGGTGCCGCGCTTGCGCCGGCGGCGCTTCTCCGCGGCGCAGGTCTGGTCGTAGATCAGCGCCGAGACGCCCGCCACCTCGCGCAACTCGCGCTGCACGTCGTCGAGTTCGTCGCGGTGCCGGATCGGCACGCCGTTGGGCAGGCCGGAACGCTCGTAGGCGCGGCCGGTGCCGTCATTGACCACGACGATCTTCTGCACGCCTTCGGCCGCCAGTTGGCGGGCGATGATCGGCACCGACAGATTGCCGTCGTGCGGCTGGCCACCGGTCATCGCCACGGCGT
>DPSD01000431.1 GCA_003538495.1 Accumulibacter sp. | reverse complement strand
CCATTGCCAAAATGCTGCACAACCACCTCGGTGCCGGCAAACCGGTATTCCTTGGGTAGCCGAACGGCCTGGCTGCGGCCCGATCGAAAAAGGCGTGCGGTATCCATGTGAAACCCCGAAAAAAAGTAATGACCAATGATAGCTACTTATTGTCAAAGTGTCAGCCGAAGTGGTGAGGAACGTCAGACAACGGGTCAGGGAGCAGGCGGCAAAGGTGAAACACGAGCAGATGCCGGCGATCTACATCCAGGCCGACCGTTTCTACTTGATGCCTGATGCCGGCAGCGTCACCCCGCAGACGACCGCCAGCCCCGAGGAAAGCTTCTGGGCCGCACTCGACCCCACTCATCCCTGCGAATATCAGGCCTACCTCGACCAATACCCACGGGGGCGGTTTGCTGCTCTGGCGAAATTGCGGCTGCAGGACTGCCGACCAGTAAAGGGCGCGAGGCAAGCGCCGGCAGCGCCGGACCACTCGCCCCCCGTAGCGGCTGCGCCGGCGCTGCTAAAATCGCAAGGCCGCCGAGCAGGGGCTAGCGGGCGCACAAACCAATCTCGGTACGATGTACCAAAACGGCAAAGGCGTTGCCAAGAGCGATGCCGAAGCCGCGGCGTGGTATCGCAAGGCCGCCGAGCAGGGAGATGCCAACGCGATACGAAACCTCAAGAATCTCGGGGTTGCAAGGTAGTCCCGATTTCCTCCCTACACCTCGTTGTCAGGAGATCCGATCATCATGAAACTCCCAGGCTCCAACAAGAAATTGCAGGTGCTGATCCTGGCAGCCGAAGCCAATGACCCGCAGGCCCAGTACGATCTGGGCGTAGCCTATGAATACGGCGAATTCGATGTCATCGATCTTGCCCAAGCCATGTGCTGGATCAGAAGATCGGCAGAGAACGGCCATGTACACGCGCAATTCAAGCTTGCCTGCTATTACGAAAGCGGATTGGTAGGGCAGCCGGATGATTCCGCTGCCTATCTCTGGACGGAAAAGGCGGCTCAGCAGGGCCTGGTACACGCGCAGAAACAGTTAAGCAGCTTGTTGTCGCTGGGTCGTGGTGTGGCGCGGGATTTCCATCGAGCCGCCTATTGGGAGAAGGAGTTTCTCACCCAGGAGGCGGCCAATGGCGAAGCTGCGGCGATGCACCACCTGGGCAACTTCTGGCTGGAGGGCAAGCCGGGATTCCCCCGGAATACCGAGCAGGCGCTGCGCTGGTATGCAGAAGCCGCCGCGCGCGGTCATCGTGATGCCATGTTGCGCCTGGCTTCCCTGCTGGAAAAGGGGGAGGCTGTGGCACGCGACGAGGAGCAGGCGATCGAGTGGTACGAACGTGCCGGCGGCGAAGGCGTTCCTGCCGCTGCCAGGCTCAGGAATCTCGTTCGGCTGAGAGTCTTGTCTGATCAGGGAGATGCCGATGCCAAGTACCAGCTTGGCGACCTGCTCGGCAGCGATAGTGATGAAGGCCGTGACTTCCTGCAGCAGGCAGCGCAGATGGGGCAACGCGCCGCCGCGCGGCACTTGTTCGAGTACTACCGTTCCCTCGATGACGGTAGAGGCATCCCCAGCGCGGGCCGCCAGTGGATCGAACTGGCGGCGGATCTGGGCATCCCCCAGGCTGCACAATGTTTGGGGAAAGCAACAGAGCCTCAGGAGTGCGTCCCTGCCGGTACCGTCGATCTGATCGCCCGCTTGAAACAGCAGGCGGCAGCCGGTGATGTGATCGCCGAAATCACGCTGAATTCGCTATTGTCCTCGCCATTGTATGCGCCCAGGAAATGACCAAGAAGGTTGGAGCCCGAGAAGCATGCGCCCCCTTTGGCTGACCCGGGAATCACACCTTCAGGATCTCGACTCGGCTACGTTCCAGCGGCCAGATGAAGCCACGCCGGGTCTTGAGGACGATGGGACCCCGGGGGTCGGGGTCAACATAGCCGAGGATTTCTGTTCCCTCCAGCTCCTCGATCTTCCAGTTCGGCGGACTGCACAGCAGCGCACGTCCCGTAAACTGACCCACAGTCATCGGGGTGACGGAGGCAACGAGTGCATGTTCTGCCCAAGCGAAGCGGACCTGTACGGGGATCGGGGTAGTTTGCCAGACCAGTTGCGAGACCTGTCTGTCCGATTCCTTCTCCAAGGCGGGAGGCAGGGCTTGCATTATAGCGAGCGTTTTCGGCACCCAGGCAGCGAATCGGGAGCCTGCGGCTACTGCCCTGCCGATTGGCAAGCATCCGTCCGATCCTGCCCAACCCAGATCAGGCGGCTGAGATCGAAACCGAGTTGGCGCGCTTTTACCAGTAACTGCTCGCGAACGTCGGCGGGCAGTCGCCGCTCGCGCGACAGGATCCACAGGTAGTCACGGCTCGGGCCAACGACCAGTGACCAGAGGTAAGCATGCTCATCCAGTGCGGCGATATGGTAGCCGCCGTAGAAAGGGCCAAAGAACGACACCTGCAGCGAAGCGAGCGTCGGTTCGCCAATGAACCGTGCCTTGCCGATGGCTTCCTTCCAGGCACCTTTTTCTGCGCTGTAGCCGCAATTGATCACTTCGACGCTGCCGTCGGGCTGCAGGCGGTACTGCGCCGAAACATCGCTGAGTCCGCGTTCGAAAGAGTGGTCGAGGCGGGCGATCTCGTACCACTTGCCGAGGTAGCGATCGAGCTGGAACGGGCTGACCGGGGTGATTCCTTGAGGAACACCGGTGCACGCCACGAGGAACAGAAGCGAATGGAAAAACAGCAGGATACGAAGAAGGCGCATGCTCGTTACCTATGCAGGGGGTGACTCGTCGACGCGCTGGTAGCCGTGTTT
>DPSD01000024.1 GCA_003538495.1 Accumulibacter sp. | reverse complement strand
TGTTCGGTCTCGACACGCCGCTGTCGGTGGTCGCCGGTCTCTTCCACATCATCAACCACGCAATCTTCAAGGCTTCGCTGTTCATGGCCGCCGGCGTCATCGACCACGAGTGCGGGACGCGCGACATGCGCCGCGTCAATGGCATGTTCCGGGTGATGCCGATCACCGCCACCCTGGCGATCCTCGCCGCCGGATCGATGGCCGGCGTACCGCTGCTGAACGGTTTCCTGAGCAAGGAGATGTTTTTCGCCGAAACCGTCAGTGCCCCGCAGTTTGCCACGCTCGGCTGGGCGCTGCCGCTGTTTGCCACGCTCGCCGGCATGCTCGCCGTCGCCTACTCGTCGCGCTTTGTGCACGACGTTTTCTTCAATGGCGAAGCGATCGATCTGCCGCGCCAGCCGCACGAACCACCGCGCTGGATGCGCGCACCGATCGAGCTGCTGGTGCTGCTGTGTCTGCTGGTCGGCCTGTTTCCGGGCTGGACGGTCGGTCCCTGGCTCGCTGCCGCGGCGCTGTCCACGCTGCAGGGACCGCTTCCCGAATTTGAACTGGCACTGTGGCACGGCTTCAATCAACCTGTGTTGATGAGCCTGCTGGCGCTGGCCGGCGGGGTCATCGTCTATGCGTTGCGCGCGCCGCTATTCGCCTGGCAGGCACAGTTGCCGCCGATGCACGCGCGCACCGCTTTCGAGCGCTGCTATCGCCAGCTCGCGAGCAGCGCACGTCAGATTCTGGCGATGCTCGACAATGCTTCATTGCAGCGCTACAACGCGCTGCTCTTGAGCTTCGTCGTGCTGCTCGGCGGCTGGGCCTATTTCTCGGGGCCGCCCTCCGGGATCCGGCTACCCGGTCAGCCGGCCGACGAAGCCGCCGTCGCTGCCTTGCTGACGCTGCTGCTCGGGACGCTGGGGGCGACGCTGCTGTATCGACAGCGACTGCTGGCGCTGCTCCTGGTCAGCGTCGTCGGACTGGTGGTGGCGCTGACTTTCCTGCGCTTTTCGGCGCCTGACCTGGCCCTGACCCAGTTCGCCGTCGAAACCGGGACGATCATCCTGATGCTGCTGGTGCTCTACTATCTGCCGCCGCAGAGCGCGCCGAAGAGCAGTGCCCGCCGGCTGTCCCGCGACCTCCTGCTGGCGCTGCTCGCCGGCGGTGGTCTCGGGCTGATCACCCTGCAGATGCTCGCGGCCCCGTTCGAGACCATCTCGGGCTTCTATCTGCAGCAATCGCTTCCCGGCGGGGGCGGCGCCAACGTCGTCAATGTCATCCTGGTCGATTTTCGTGGTTTTGATACCTTGGGCGAAATCACCGTGCTGGCGATGGTCGCGCTCGCCTCGCATGCGCTGCTCGACCGTCTGGTCCTGATCGCGCCGGCACAGGACGGCGATGGACGACGCTGGAGCGAGGAAGCGCATCCACTCTTTCTGGCGATGTTGATGCGCCCGCTGCTTCCTCTGGCGCTGACCGTATCGGTCTACCTCTTGCTGCGCGGACACCATCAGCCCGGTGGCGGTTTCGTCGCCGGCCTGGTCAGCAGTGTCGCCTTGATCATGCAGTATCTCGGCAACGGCATCGCTTTTGCGCAGCCGCGCCTGCCACACCATCCCGCCAGGCTGCTGGCGCTGGGCCTGCTGCTGGCGGCCGGCATCGGGGTGGCGAGCTGGCCTTTTGCGCGACCCTTCCTGACCAGCGCGCACGGCCACTTGCAGCTACCGCTGCTCGGCGAAGTCGAGCTGGCTTCGGCGATGGTTTTCGACCTCGGCGTGTATATCGTCGTGGTCACCGTCGTCCTGACCGTACTCTCGGGAATTGGCGGACTCTCGCTACGCGCCCGCAGTTCACGGGAGAAGATCTGATGGAAGCGCTGCTGGCGATTGCCGTCGGGGTGCTGACCGCCTGCGGTGTCTTCCTCATCCTGCGCGCACGCACTTTCCCGGTGTTGCTCGGCCTGACGCTGCTCTCCTACGCGGTCAACCTGTTTCTATTTGCCAGCGGTCGCCTGCGACTCGACGCACCGCCGCTGCTCCGGGCCGGCGCCAGCTACACCGACCCCCTGCCGCAGGCGCTGGTGCTCACCGCCATCGTCATCGGTTTCGGCATGACCGCCTATCTGGCGATGCTCGCCCTGCGCGGCCTGGCCGAGTCGGGGTCCGATCATGTCGACGCAGGAAAAGAGCAGTGATCACGCACGCGCCGATCCTGCCGATCCTGATCCCATTTGCCGCCGCCCTGTTGCAGTTGCTTGGCGATCGACTGCCGTTCCAGCGCGTCGTCGGGGGGTTGGCGACGGCCCTGCTGGTGCTGCTCACGGCCTGGCTGGCGCTGCTCGCCGACGACGGGCAATTGCGGGTGTACGCGCTCGGTGACTGGCCGGCACCCTTCGGCATCGTGCTGGTCGTCGATCGACTGGCAGCGGCGATGACGCTGCTGACCGCCGTGCTGGGTTTCGTTTCGCTGCTCTACGCCAGTGCCGGATTCGACCAGCGCGGCAGGCATTTTCATCCCCTGTTTCAGCTACAGTTGCTGGGCCTGCTCGGCGCCTTCCTGACCGGCGACCTGTTCAATCTCTTCGTTTTCTTCGAAGTCATGCTGCTCGCCTCCTACACGCTGCTGGCGCACGCTGGCGGACTCGAGCGAACGCGCGCAGGGATCACCTATGTCGTACTCAACCTGCTTGGCTCGGCGCTTTTTCTGATTGCCCTGGGGCTGCTCTACGGCACGCTGGGTACGCTCAACCTGGCCGATCTGGCATATCGACTGACGCTGCCAGGGCACGATCAGGCGCTGGCCCGGCTGGCGTTTGCCCTGCTGATCGCCGTTTTCTTGCTGAAAGCCGGGCTGTTGCCGCTGTCGTTCTGGCTGCCGCACGCCTATAGCGCCGCCGGCGCGCCGGTCGCCGCACTCTTTGCGATCATGACCAAGGTCG
>DPSD01000025.1 GCA_003538495.1 Accumulibacter sp. | reverse complement strand
GAGGCACGTTGGCTGCACCCCACCCGGCCGTGGAGCGCGCGCGCCGCAGTGGCTGGGGCCGCGGGCGACCCGCCGCTTCCACGTGCCCTGCCGGCCGGACAGCCAGTTCTCGGCGCGGCTCAGCGGCTGACATTCGCCGGCATCGGCTTCACCGGCGATACCGAAGCCGGCGCCACCGTAGGCGCTCTCGAGGATTTCGTCCCAGCGCGCGCCGGCGTTGGCGCCGGCCACGGCGGCCTGCCACGAGAGCTGTTGCGCTGCGCTGCGGGTCTGGTGGTAGCGACCGGAGACGCCACTCAGGATCAGGCCATCGCTCCACTCGGCGGCGCGCAGGGCGGCCCGCTCCGGTGGCGCCGGCGAGACGCGCTGGGTACGGCTGTCATCGTCGAACTCGTAGCAGCCGCGGCCCTGTCCGGCGTGGCGCACGAGATAGGTACGTGCAGCGATCGCCAGCGCACGCGCTGCCGCCGCCGGCTGCGCGCCAGCCTCGCGCTGCAGCACGCGGGCGACATACTCGTTGAGAGCGAAGCGGCCGCTGATTTCCGGGCGGCTGGCGGAACGGCCGAGGCTGAGCTCGCCGCTGCTCGCGAAGAACAGGCGGCGGGAGTTGCTGAAACGCGCTTCGACACGACCGCGTAGCGGGCCCTCGGCTGCCGGACGGCCGTCGACCAGCACTTCCGAGAGCGGGTAGCGGCTGAAGAAACGGACGCGTACGCAAGCCTCGTCAGGCGGCGTCGGCTGCGGCAACTGGCCGGCCAGCCACGGCGCCGCCTGCTCGATGACCTGGGCGCTGCTGCCGCTGCCGCGCAGCCATAGCGGCGTTCCATCGGCGAGCCAGCCGGCGAAGCCGCCAATCCGTCTGCCCTTGCCGTCATTCCAGCTCCAGGTCTTGACGCGCAGCGAGTTGCCCAGATGCGAGAGCAGCGGGCGGGCGCGCGCTTCGAGGCTGACGCGCTGCAGCGCGGCCATCGTCTGCCGGCGCGTGTCGGCGTCGATGGCTGCCAGCGCGGCCAGCAGCGAGCGAACCGTGACTTCGCTGGCCGGCTGCATCTTGTCGAGTTCGAACAACCACGCCGGTGCCTGCGGAGCCTGACGCAGCCAGAAAGCCCGCCAGTCGGCCGCCGACAAGGCGAGCCGACGTGGAGAAAAATAGAGGCCGCAGGACTTGGCCAGTGCCGCATCGCGGCCGATGCTCTCGCCGGGGGCACAGCAATACGATTCCTCGCCGGGGTCGCGGCCGCTGCAGTGGTAATCGGCCGGCTGGCGCGTGCCGGCGCTCAGGTAGGCATGCACAAAGACCTTCCACAGGCTGCCGAGCGGCGTCGTTCCGGGTACCGGCATGGCCTCGCTGCCGGCGGCGGAAACACGCAGCGCGGTGGGCGCTTCCGGGTCGCCGAAGACCAGTTCGACAGCCGGTGCCGCCGAGATCCGCGCCGCCGCCAGCAGCAGCCCGGTGGCCAGGCAGTACAGCCGGCAGCGCACTGGCAGGCCAGGGCGTGGTGGCGGCGGGAGTCCTGTCATCACTTGACCTGCACGCGCCTCTCCGTCACCGCCTCGAAAGCCTTCTCATCCGGCTGGTACATGCGCTGAAAGCGCGCCGGCGGCAGAACGAAGCTGCCGCGACTGCCAAAGCGCAGCAGATGACGGAAGACACGGCCTTCGGAAAGCTGGTCGACGGGTACCGCATAGGACAGCTCGCCGGGTTGATGACGCGCCTTCTCCATCGGCACGACGGTATCGCCGTCCAGACCGCGCAGGCGAATTCCCCAGGTTCCGCGCTCGACATCGGCACCCGGCGGCAGCGGCACCTCGAGCAGACCGTAGCGCAGCGACTGCCCGGCGCTGGCGCTGAGCCTGATTTCCTCGAGGTACAGTTCGTTCGAGCGCAGGTCGCCGTCCGCCGCCGCTTCGGCCCTGAATTCGACGGCCTCGCCGGCCAGTGCGGCGCCTTCGGCAGGTGGCTTGTCGGGCGGCTTTCCTGCCGGTTTGGCGGTCTCGGCGACCACCAGACGGTAGAGGCGTCGTTCGAGCTTGACCGGCAGCTTGCCCTGCTCGGGTTCGGCCGAACGGTAACGAACGAAAGCGCTGAGCGGCGCAAGTGGCGGAGTGGCAAGGCTGATGGCGACCGGCATTTCCCTGTCGGTCCAGAGCCAGGTGGCTGCGCCAAACGGGCCGCCGTGCCGCTGCCAGCTCCCCTTCAGGCCTGGCGGCGCGCTTTCCGGCAGGGCACTGCCGCCAAGGGCCTTGTTCCACCAGGTGAGCGCCAGGGCACGGTCGAAGGTGGGTGCGCCAGGGCCGAGCGTCGCCAGCCAGCGCGCAGCGTCCTCCGTCACCGCCCCCTTGCCCTCCATCGCCAGCAGCGCCTGGCCGAGGGCTTCCGGCTGGGCGCGCAGCGACTCGCGCGCGGCATCGATCGCCTGAGCGAGTTCCGGAGCGATGGGGAGCTGCTGCTGGCGGGCCATCTGTCCGATCAGCAGCAGGCTCAGCGAATTGGCCGATGCGTTCGTGCCACCCAGCCAGAGACTGTTGCGACCCGGGCTGCCGGGCTTTGCCGCGGGCAGCGTTGCGGCTTCCTGGATGAGACCTTCCAGGAGGTTGCGCACCGGCAGTTCCATTTCCTGCAGGAACCACACGGCCAGTACACGCAGCGGCAGCGGCTCCTTGGCGGCATGCTTGCTGTAGGCTTCCAGGCTCTGCCGCCAGTGCGTCGCCGGCAGTTTGAGGCCGAGCGCGCGCGCGGCGTGCCAGTCGGCGTAATAGGCGTAGGCGGTGAGCCAGGCGCTGTTGGTGGTGCCCGGCCCCCACCAGCCGAAGACCGCTTCCGGCCCGGCCATCTGGACCAGGCGCAGTCGCTGCGTGGCGATCGATTGCGAGATTTCGCGCACGCGCGGCGCATCGGCGGGCAGGCCGCGATAGACGAAGCTGAGCGGCAGCAGGCGGCTGGCGGTCTGCTCGACACAGCCCCACGGAAAATCCAGGAGGTCTTCGGCGATGCGCGCAAACTGCCCGGCTCTGCCCTGCGCCAGACTGATCCGGAGGTCGCGCGCGTCCGCCGGCAGCGTCAGGCGCGTTTCGGCATCGCGCAGTTCCAGCGACTGGCTGCGTTCGGAGAGCCAGGCGGCGGGCAGGACGCCGATCGCCTGGCGCAGGCTGTCGACTTCCTTGCCGCCCTGCGCGAGCACGATCGCCACGTCGCCGCCGACGGGTTTGTCGAGGGCCAGCGGGAGGTTGTTGGCTCCCGGTTGCAGCTCGACTTCGCGGCGTACGGCCAGGCCGCCGCCACTGGCGCTCAGTTGCACCTTGGCCGTGGCGCCGGTCTGGTTGAAGGCGACGAGAGTGGCAGCGGGGCGGTCACCGAGACGGAAGTTCGCCGGGCCGGTCCATTTGGCGTAGAAGTCCTTGTGCGACTCGACGTGCCGCGTCTGCTGGCCGACCACGCCGCCGGCAGTGATCGCGCGCGCAGTGACCCGCCAGCGGGTCAGCGCATCGGGCATGCGGAAGCTGACGCTGACCTTGCCGTTCTCGCCGGTCATCAGCGTCGGCCACCAGCCGGCGGTGTCGGTATCGTCGCGCCGCGGACGCTCGAGAACCTTGACGCCACGTTCCGACGGCGAACGGCGGACCGGCGCGCTGCCCTTGGCCGGCAGACGGGCCAGGTCGTAACCGATGAACGACAGGCTGACCGTCGTGCGCACGTTGTTGCGGCGCGGGTGATAGAAGAAGCTGCCGATGCTGGGCGCGATTTCCGGTTGCAGTACGTAGATCATCTCGTCGACGACGCCGAGGTTGACGAGAGCCGGCGTCGGCCGTCCGGCGACCCGCGTTTCCAGTTCGAGGGTGACGGTCTCGCCCGGAGCATAGCGCTCACGCGGCGTGCGAATGGCGACTTCGACACCCGGAACGGCAACGCGCAGGCCCTTGTTCTGGAAGACATAGTCGCCATTGGCGAGGTAGAGGACGGAGAAAGTGACATTGGGGCCATATTCTTCCCGGACCGGGATGTCGGCCCGCCACTGTGCCGGCGCCACCTGGCTGACGCTCAGCCAGCCAGCCTTGCCGCTGAGCAGTGCGTAAGCCTCGACCTGATCGCGTTCGAGCGTCAGCAGTGCATCGCCGACCGGCTGCGGGAAAGTGATCAGCGCGTGCGCCGTCTCGCCAGCCTGGTAGTGTTCCTTGTCGAAAACGATCTCGACGCTGCCCGGAATCGCTTTCATTCCCTCGCCGGAAACCCAGTGGCTGGTCGCCGCGAGCAGGTTGCCCCTGGCGTCGCGCAGGCTGACGGTGTAGGAACCCGGCTCGGGAAAGGCGAGTCGCGCGGAACCGCCATCGGCAAGCGAAGCCTCGGCGAGAGCGCCATCGCGCCGCTGCCGGTCCTCGAGACGGAGAATCTCCCAGCGCGTCGGCTGACTGCCGGGGCCGGCCTTGCCCTGCGGCGTGTAGCGGAAGTCGACTGCCTCGCCGGGGCGGGAGAAATAGGCAGGCGCGCTGATCTGCCAGAGGGTGGCGCCACGTTCGATGAGGATTTCCTTGGTCGCCCGTACGCGATACGCGGCGCCGTCCTGCGCCAGCACGCTGAGGATGTAGCGGGCAGGCTCCTCGGCCGGCGGCAGGCTGAAGACAGCGACGCCGTCGCTGCCGGTTTTCAGTTCAGCAGCCTGGATGGCAATGGGAAACTGTCCTCCATAACGCAGTTCTCCTTCGACCATCGTCAGTGGCTGCGCCCGCGCCGTGAGACGGACCAGCGCGCCGGTCACCGGCTTGCCATCGGGATAGCTGAGGCGAATGCGTCCGCCGACTGCCTCCCTGGTCTTGAACTCGCTCTTGTCGACGACGATGTCGGCCTCGAAATGCGGCTTGACATAGTCGGCAACGCGGAAAGCGGCCCCGTAACTGTCTTCGCCCCGGACGAAGACGAGTTCCCAGCCGCCAGCCTGCGCCGCCATCGGCAGGCGGAAGTCGGTCTCGCCGCCCTTGGCCGAATCGTAGCGCAGCCGGCGGGTGAGAACCTCGGTCCCCGCCGGGTCGATGACCGTGACGCCAATTTCGCCCGAGGCGACCGGTTCGGAGCGGCGGGCGCTCCTGAATTCCCGGCCAAGGAACTTGACCTGGACGAGGTCGCCGGGACGGTAGAGCGGGCGATCGGTGACCGCGTAGATCTTGGCGTTGTAGATCTCGCTGTCATGGTAGAAGTTCTCCGAAATGAAAACGCCGCCGGCCGGATCCTGACCGTAGATGTAGCTGGTTTCCGGACTCGTGGCGGCCAGACGAGCGACGCCATCGGCGCCGGTGCTGCCGGTCTTGAGGACGCCGATGCCGTCACTCCAGACGACGTCGGCACCACCGACGGCAACGCCGTCCTTGCGGCGAGCGGTCCACACCAGCATTTCCGTGGCGGCGTTCTTGGTCACCGCCACGCTGTCCGAGACGAATACCAGGGTCACGGCCCGGTGCTTGCCGACCGAGGCTTCGACCAGGTACAGACCGGGCGTGCGCTGCCCGAGGGGAACGCGGACGTTGCCTTCGTGGTTTGGCAGGAACTCGCTGCTGCTGCCGGCGAGCTTGACGTCGGCCGGCGGCACGATGGGTTTGGCGCGATGCACCGGGTAGCGGAAGCGGTCGCTGAGCGTCAGACCGGGCAGTGGCGCATAGGCGGGCGGGTGGCGCAGGCGCGTCGGCGTCAGGATTTCTTTTTCCGTCTTCAACTCGGGCGCGGCGGCGGTCGTCGCCCGGCGTGCCGCCGGCGAAAACAGACGTTTCCAGGCAAAGCGGGTGTTGGCCCAGATCTTGTCCCAGGAGAGCTTGAGCATGTTGGCCATGCCTTCGGGCTGCGGCTTGGCCGGTACCTTGACGCGGTGCAGATTGCTCTGGGCACGCAGGAAGCCGAGCGGATCGGGCACCCGGTAGACGGCGATGTCTACCCCGCCGTATTCGTCCAGTTCTGCCGAGTCGCGCTGGATTTCCAGACGCACCGAGGCTTGTTCGTCGGACGCGTAGCTGGTCTCGGCCAGCAGGAAGAACTCCTCACCGGCAAGCGGGCGATAGTTGGAGTTCGCTGCAGCCATCTCGGCGGCCGTTGCCCGACCGAGAATGCCCAGCAGCGCAAGGATCAGCGTGACAAGAAGGCCAGGCGGTAATAGCCGGCGAAGTTGGGGTTGTCGTCGCGTGGTCGCCACCGTGTATCCTTCCATTGCAGCAGTTGGGCCGGCGTGACCGCACGCAGACCGTGGTCGTAGACCGTCTCGGCAGCCGGCCGCCGCCTGCCGCTGCCCTGCTCCGGCGTTGCCGCCGGCGGCTGGCCGGTGTGATAGGCGATCCAGCTACCCATCCAGATCATCAGATGCTGATCGTCGCCCTGATCGAAAAAGAGCAGGTCGCCGGGTCTGGCCATGGCGCTCTCGCGGCCGAGCCAGCGGCTGTTCTTCTGGATCAGCGCCAGCGCCGTGACGAAAGCCTGCTGATCTCCAGTCAAGGTCGTCCAGCCATTGAGCAGCGACGCCTGTTCCGGTCGCAGTTCGACTTCCGGCGGCAGGCGGCCGCTGAAACCATTCGCCCGGCGCCAACGCAGATCATGCGGGCGCAGCGCTTCGGCCACCGCAAAGCGCGCCAGGCCGGCACAGTCGCGATGGAACCAGCGCGGCGACGGGCCGCGGCGAATCTGGTCGGCGGCGATGAACGACATCCAGGCGCGGCAACGGTCGGATTGCACGCCGTCGAGCAAGGCCCCGGCGAACGGCGTCGGGTGGCCGGCGTCGAGAGCCGTCGCCGGTCGCCAGACGGCACTCAGGGACAGACATCCGAGAGCGCCGAGGAAGCCCCGGCGCTTCATCACCGGGCATTCTCCTGCAGCGGCCTGATCTCCAGGGCGACGAAACCGTCCTGGCCGGCGGCAGCGGGAACTGCGACGCTCGCCTGCTGTTGTTTCCCCCAGGCCTCCAGGCGCGGCCAGAGGCGATTCCGGGCCACTTCACGAAAAAACGATTCCTCATCGGCCGGCAGCACTTCCTGCACTTCCGCACGCACCAGCCGGGCCACCTGCGGCGGGTCGAAAACGAGCCAGCCGGAAGCGCGCAAACCCGGCTCGTCGCCCAGTGCCGCAGCTTGCTTGGCAGCGACAGCGAGTGCCGCATCCACCTGGCGACGGTCGGGAGAAAAGAAGATCGTCCCGGCGTGCCAGGCGAGCGCGGGCTCGAAAGCGCGGGCGCCGCCGTCGGGCTGGCGGATGCCGTGTCGCGAAGGGACGGTCGCGGCGTGGATCTGGCTTTCAGCGTCCTGGGCCGAAGTCTTGACCCCGGCGACGGACCAGGATTTTTCTGCCAGGCGGGCAATCAATGGGCCCGTATCGGGCGGCAGTGCGCCGGCAGCGCGGGCGATGAAGAGCGGCGCCGAGAGACGGGAACCGGCATACCAGCACACTGCGGCGATCGGATCCAGGGCGGCGAGTGTGGACGGTATGGCTGCGTCCTTGCCGAGCAGCGCTGCCAAAGGCTCCGCGGTAGCCGGCCAGTCGACCGGCAGCGCGGTACACAAGGCGGCGCCGAGTGGTGCGGAGCGCCAGATGCTGGTCGTGTCGTGCGTGGAAGCATGGTTGGTCTGCCTGAGGCGGAGGCTGGCCTGCCAGTTGCCATTCAGATGATCGAGACGCAGGCCGGCCAGCGCCGGCAGGAAATGCGCGTAGCCCAGCGTCAGCGCCTGCTGAGCGATCACGAAGGAGTGCTGTGCGGCGGTCGACCAGGGAAGCTTCGCCTGCCACGGATGGCCGCCGCGCAGCAGGTCGCCGAGAACCGCCTCGGCATCGCCGGTCAGCATGCCTTCAGCGTCGAGCGCGAGTGCCGGGTCGGACAGGAATACCCAGTGCTCACCGCGCCCGGCAAAAGCGAGTGTGCGACCAGCGCCGTAATCGAGCGCGTACAGGGTGATCTGGTCACCGCCCACGGAAAACCTGCCGGCCTGTTTCAACTGCCGATCGTCGAGAGCGATGCGCGCAAATGCTTCGCTCAACTTCGCCAGCACGCCACGTTCCAGCCGGGCAACGAAATGCTCGGGGCGTCCCTTGCCCGAGCGCCATAGCCCGATTTCCGCAGGTCCAGCCAGCAGCGTCGATAGAAAACGGTCCTCGATACCGATCTTGTGCTCATAGGCGAGGCGGCGCAGGCTTCCCTCGATCGACAGCCGCGCCTCGTCCTCTTCGTAGTGAAAGACCAGTTGCTCATCCACCAGGCCGGCGAGAATCGGTGCAGCCGCGATGTCCTTCGGCAATTCGGCCAGATTGCGGGTGGCGAGCAGCATTTCCGGCTGCCGCAGGTCGACCTGCAGGCGCGATACCCCCTTGTATCGAGGAGGCACCTTGTGCCAGTAGCGGTAAGCCCCGATGGCGAGAACGACGGCCAACAGCCCAAGGAAGACATAGAGCCCGCGACGGCGCCCCCGCAGGGCAGACGGCTGTGACTCAGTCAGCATGGGCGACCACCACCAGGATAGTCCGGGCACGCGGGCTGGCGTCGGGAGCGGTGGATGGGTTGACGGGCAGGACGACGTAACGTCCGCTGTCGTAATCCTTCCCGCACTGGGCACGGCAAAGTACTCGTCATGTCAAGTCCTCCCCTACTCCCTGCAAACCGTTCTGCCTGCGATCCGCAACCTTCTGCATCGTCGGGATCGCCAGCGCCAGAATATCCGTCGGCCCGGCCGAAGCGCGTATTGTATGCTGTTCAGGCCGGTCGATATGCTGCTTATTGGCGGCGGCCGGGTGCGAACGACCGCTTCTGCGTGCTGCCTAGATCAACAGCCGCCGATCGCTGCGGAGATGGACTTGCCGGGCGATCTCCAGCGAGGGGATCAGCGCGCGGTCCTTGATGTCGCCGGCCTTCCTGCCGGAGGCGATGAGCGCGTCATGCACACAGCGGCGCATGTCGGGACGCACCCTCACCTCGACGGCATCGAGTTGCGCGAGCAGACGTGCTTCGCGATAGCGAAAAGCCTGCGACAAGCCCTCTTCCAGTCGCCGCGCGAGTTCGGGATTCGGGTCGTCGGTGAGCAGGCAATAACGTGGCCGTCCCACCTCTGGCAGCCGCGGCAGGACGGTGCAAAAGGCGTCGGCGCGGGCGTTCTCGGCGAGTATGCGAGCAACGAACGCCTCGCCGAGCTTTTCGCCGACGAGGTCGGAGACGGCATCGGCACGGCCAATGAATTCGAGGAGCGGGGTGTCGCGATGGCGCCCGCACACGCGCAGACGATCGCCCAGCCGGTAGCGCAGCAGGCCTCCTGCCTGCGTGACGAGCAGGGCGTACTCGGCACCATCTTCGGCTTCTGCGAGCAGGTGCAGGCCACCGTGGTCATCTTCCAGTTCGAGAAACACCTCGTCGATCAGCGGCAGCGCGCCGCCCGCCTCGATGAGCGGTACGGTGATCGGCGCCTCGGTGGCGAGCAGGCCTTTCCCCTGCAGCAGGGCCTGCGGCAGGCAGCGCGCCAGTTGGCGTGCCGGCGCGGCGGCAGCCTCGGCGGTCCAGCAAGAAACGAGTTGTAAGGACGGCCATACCTCTTGCCACGACAGCCGATCTGCCGACAGCAGCGCACGCCGCTCGGCCGGCAGCGTGGGCAACAGCCGTTCGCGATGGACCTCGAAGTGTTCCAGCAGAATCAGCAGGTAGCTCGGATTCCAGACCGACACGATCTCCAGATCATGCGCGGCGACCAGTGCGCACGCCAGGGCATCACGGAACGCTGCGGGATCGCGCAACCGCGGTGGCGTCACGAGGAAACGCCCGAGCAGCGATTGCAATACGCCTCCGAGATATTCGCGGTCATCCTGCAAGCCCGTTTCGCCGACCAGCGGCGGCGAAACGCTCAGGAACGTTCGTCCGGACCTGAGCCGCAGCGCGTGCCTCAGCAAATCGTGCGTCCAAATCGCGAAAGTGCTGCGAAAGGCGCCGAGCAGCGCATCGTTGTAGGGAATGCGCTTGATCTCGCCCGAACTGCCCGAAGTCGGCTCGTAACAACGGATCCGCCCCGCTGCCAGGGCAGCGATCTGGCCGCTGCGCTGCGCAGCGATCCACGGCTCGATGGCGGCG
>DPSD01000607.1:6137-6380 GCA_003538495.1 Accumulibacter sp. | reverse complement strand
GAAGCGCATCAGGTTGGCCGCCTCGACCTCGATGTAGGCGTCGGCGATCGGAAACTGAACGCCCTGGTTCTGGCCGATCGGGCGGTCGAAGACGATGCGCTCGCGGGCGTAGCGGCGAGCACGCTCGATGAACCAGTAGCCGTCGCCTATGCACTCGGCGGCGATCAGCGTGCGCTCGGCATTCAGGCCGTCGAGCAGGTGGCGGAAGCCCTGGCCTGGCTCGCCGATCAGGTTCTCGTCGGG
>DPSD01000607.1:0-5942 GCA_003538495.1 Accumulibacter sp. | reverse complement strand
ACCAGTAGCCGTCGCCGATGCACTCGGCGGCGATCAGCGCGCGCTCGGCGTTGAGTCCTTCGAGGAGGTACCTGAAGCCCTTCCCTTCCTCGCCGATCAGGTTCTCCGCCGGGACCTCCAGATTGTCTAAGAACAGCTCGTTGCTCTCATGATTGACCATGTTGGCGATCGGCCGCACGCTCAGGCCCTTGCCGACCGCCTGCTCCAGGTCGACGATGAAGATCGACATCCCTTCGGTCTTCCGGGCCACCTGTGCGAACGGCGTCGTCCGCGCCAGCAGGATCATCAGGTCCGAGTGCTGCACGCGCGAGATCCACACCTTCTGGCCATTGACCACGTAGCGACCGTCCTTTTTCACCGCGCTGGTCGTGATCCGGCTGGTATCGGTGCCAGCGCCCGGCTCGGTCACCGCCATCGACTGGATGCGCAGCCTGCCGGCAGCGATCTCCGGCAGGTATCTTGCCTTCTGCGCCGGACTGCCGCTGCGCAGCAGCGTTCCCATGTTGTACATCTGGCCATGCACTGCGGCGGCGTTGCCGCCGCTGCGATTGATCTCTTCCATGATCACGCTCGCCGCCGTCAGACCCAGGCCCGAGCCGCCGTACGCCTCGGGGATCATCGCCGAAAGCCACCCGCCGCCGATCAGCGCATCGACAAAAGCCTCGGGATACGCGCGCTGCTCGTCGAGCTTGCGGAAGTATTCGTCCGGAAACTGGCGGCAGAGGTCGCGAACGGCATCGCGGATTTCCTGGTGTTCGTCTGGCGTGTCGAGCATGGCGGTCGGTTCGTGTCCGTGGTTGAGATCGGGCGGCAAGCGGCAGCGGTTCGCGCACACCTGGCCTGGCCAGCGTAGCAGGGCCTTGCCGTTTTACAAGTCGCTGACGATCGCTGGCTCTTCGCCTGGTGGCTGCCGGGCCGCGCCGGTTCGTGCCGGCTCCGTGCCGCACGCTGGCCATCCGCCGACGGTTCGGAACTGGCGAACTATCCGCTCGTCGTCAGCGACCTCTGCCAGCTGCTCAAGGTGCCCGCGCCCGACCCGGCGCGCGACAACGCCTGCGTCTTCGAGCGCCGCGCCAGCTTCCGCCACGGTGACGGCAGTTCGTCGAGCGGCCGCATCGATTGCTACAAGCGCGGTCATTTCGTCCTCGGAGTCTGGTGGCAGTGTCAGCGTCCGGCGTCAACGCCAAGCCAGTCGGCGCTGGCGTCCCGGTAAGCGTGATGCCGCGCCTGCCGTGGCCGGCCGCGCTGCCCGAGCAGGTCGCCGCCGTCGCCAGCGTGCTGGCGGCAGCGCCCGCGCCACTGGCGGAAGCCGCCCTCGCCACGCGCGTGATCGGTAAGCGGGCATGGAAAAAGCACCTATCACAGATCGTCGCCACGCTGGAAGCGCTCGGGCGCGTCCGCCGCCAGGGAACGCTGCTGCTCAGCGCCGGCCAACCGCGCAGGACCAACCGGCACCCGCGCCGACGCGGGTAGCCCGGCGCGAACGTTCCGGCGTCGTGTTGGCGTACGCCCCTCACCGCGCGCGACACCCGATCCAGCGGATCGAGGGCGCCCGACGCCAACCTTGCCAGCGCCTCTACTGCAGCGCACCGGGTGACAGCGGCTTGCCGACGGGCAGCGGGCGGATGCCGACGGGCAGCTTGAATTCGGCGCCAGGGGTCAGGCTCTGCTCGCGCACGGAACCGGGTGATTTGGCCGTGCCGCGCAGCGGGGAGTTGTTCGGCAAGCTGAAGCCCAGGTGGTGAACATCGATCAGCGCCGACCGGTCGACCAAGCGGTTGCCGTCGTAACGGCCCGGCGCTTGCGGGACGAAAACACCTTGTCCGACCAGCAGGTTGTTGAGTGCCCAGACTTCGCTTCCCGGCGGCATCTTGTCGGCCCAGACCCGCAAGAAGCGACCGCCGGACCAATTGTTGATCAGCGTGTTGTGCGCCAGGTAGAGCGCATTGTCGGGCCAGCGCTGGCCTTCGGCGCCATAGGACACGAGATCCTGATTATCGGTCTTGTCACTCTGGCCGATGACGTTGCCGATCACCCAGGCGACGCCGCCGTTCGGGAACTCGAGTTCGTACGAAGCCCGGCCGTCGACCCCGTCGACGAGCATGTTGTAGAGGATCATGCTTTCCCGCGCACGCGACTTGATCAGGTGACCGCGAAAACCCTGCTGAAAGCGGCTGCCCTTGATGCTCAGCCTGGCGATCGTGCCGGCGTAAAGCAGGTGGTGCAGCGCACCGGCGTGCGTCGGCGCTTCGCCGAATTCGCTGTCCTCGACCTCGAGCACCGCGTCCGCGGCGTTGCCGGCGAGGATGCCCGTCTCGTTGTTGAAGAAGGCGCAGCGGACGACTCGCAAGTGACCATTCTCGAAGCGGATCCCGGCCCCATTGCCGTCCGGCACGCGCACTCCGCGGAACTCGATATTCTCGATCAGCATGTCTGCATGGCGCACCACCCACAGCGCCTTGCCCTCGGCGCTGTCGCCGTCGGCGATCAGAAGCGGACGCTGGCCGCTACCCCTGATCGTCAGCCGGGCTTGCGTCCACACCACCGCTTGCTGCCTGTACTCGCCGGGCCGGATCTCGACGGTGTCGCCGTCGCGGGCGATACGCGCCGCCTCCTGGATGCTCCGGATCTGCTCCTGCGGACCGACGACGATGGTCTTGCCGCTGGCCGCAGCCGCCGGTGTCTCCTTCTCCAGGCTCCTGGTCTGCATCGCCCGCTTGGCTGCGGCCGGATCGTCGGCCGTTCCGGCTGCGCCAGCCGGGGCGTCTGCCGGCGTCGGGACCACCTCCAGCTGCCCGCGTTCGTTGCGGCGAATGGTACCCAGTTCGGCGGGTGCCGAAGGCAGCTGATCGGCCAGCACGGCCATGGCCAGAGTGGCGAGACAACCCAGGGTCAGCGGGGTGGCAAGGCGGCGTCGGTAGCTCATTTCTTCCTCGGATCAAGAAGGCCGGGACTGGCCATGACTGGTGTTGACTGATCGAGCTGCCGCCAATGATCTCGGCGACGGCCATTCGGCGCGCTTGCCTGGCGCCTTCACAGCTTCGGGCTCGCCTCCCGGAAGCTACCCAATCGCGACCTGAGACGCAAGCGCTACGACAGCTCGACCTGCGCGCCGAGCTCGATCACCCGGTTGGGCGGAATCTTGAAGAAAGCGGTCGCCGGATCGGCGTTGCGGAACATCCCGGTAAACAGCACCTGCCGCCACTGGGCCATCCGCGAGCGCCGGGAAATCGGCATCGTGACGACCGTCTCGCGACCAAGGAAGAACGAGGTTTCCATCATCTCGAAGACCAGTCCGTGCCCGGCGCATTGTTCCATGGCTCGCGGCACGTCGGGTTCGTCCTTGAAGCCGTAACGGACGAACACGCGGTTGAAACCTGCGGTCAGTTTTTCGACCCGTACGCGCTCGTTTTCGGCGATGCGCGGCACGTCTTCGACGTCGACATGCATCAGTACCACCCGCTCGTGCAGGACCTTGTTGTGATAGAGGTTGTGCAACAGCGCCCGCGGTACCCCGTCGGGGGTGGCCGTGAGGAAGACCCCGGTGCCACCGACGCGGTGCGGTCCGCCGGTGGTCAGACTGGCAATGAACGCTTCGAGCGGGACCGTATCCTGCTGCAGCTTTTCGTAGAGCAGCCGGCGACCGAGCTTCCAGGTCGACAGCAGGAGATAGACCGACAAGCCCAGGGTCAGCGGGAACCAGCCGCCGTCGAGGACCTTGATCACGTTGGCCGAAAAGAAGGCAAAGTCCACCGCCACGAAGAACACCAGGAACAACGCGGCGCGCGGCCAACTCCACTTCCACATCGCGTGCACGACGACGAAGGCGAGGATGGTATCGATCATCATCGTCAGGGTGACCGCAATGCCGTAGGCGGAAGCGAGATTCGACGACGAGCGAAAACCGAGCACGACGATGATCACCGCTCCGAGCAGCAGCCAGTTGATGTTCGGGACGTAGATCTGGCCTTTTTCGCGCTCGGAGGTGAAGTTGACCCGGATCCTCGGGCAGTAGCCCAGCTGCATGGCCTGGCTGGTCAGCGAAAACGCGCCGGAAATCACTGCCTGCGAGGCAATCACCGTGGCAATGGTGGACAACACGACCAACGGTATCCGCAACACGTCACTCGGCACCATCAGAAAGAAGGGATTCTCGACCGCCGTCGGGTCGGCCAGAAGCAGTGCGCCCTGCCCAAGGTAGTTGAGGTACAGCAGCGGAAACACGCAAGCAAACCAGGCCCACTTGATCGACCTGCGGCCAAAATGACCCATGTCCGCGTACAGCGCTTCGCCACCGGTGATCGCCAGCACCACCGAACCCAGCGCCAGAAAGGCCAGTCCCTGATGTTCGAAGATGAAGCTCAGCGCATACCAGGGATTGATCGCCAGCAGCACCGCAGGATGCTGGATCACGTGCCACAGGCCGAGCGCCCCAAGGGTGGCGAACCAGAACAGCATCACCGGGCCGAACAGCGCACCGACCGCCGCCGTGCCGTGCCGCTGAAAAACGAAAAGCGCCACCAGGATGGTGATCGTGATCGGCAGGACATAGGAATCGAACAGCGGGGTGACGACTTTCAGCCCCTCGACCGCCGCCAGGACCGACATCGCCGGCGTGATCACCGCGTCGCCGTAAAAGAGAGCGGCGCCGAAGATACCCAGCGCCGACATCATCCAGAGCACGCGCGGCGAAGCATTCGCGGTGCGCAAGGCCAGCGCGGTCAGCGCCATGATGCCGCCCTCGCCCTTGTTGTCGGCGCGGGTGATGAACAGCACGTACTTGAGCGAAACGGTAATGGTCAGCGCCCAGAACACCAGCGACAGGATGCCCAGAACACTGTCGGCGTCGATCGGCAGCGGATGATGACCGCCGAAGACTTCCTTCATGGTGTACAGCGGACTGGTGCCGATGTCACCGAAGACCACTCCCATGGCCGCCAGCGCGGTCGCCGCCAGGCCCGACTTGTCGCCGTGTGGCGCATTCTCTGCACTCATCACCCCCCCCTTGAGCAGCGTTGCCATCGCATCGTGCTCATCGTTCCCGACCCGACAGCGGATCCGCCCCTCGCCGCCACCTTCCCGACTGCCGCAGAGCAGCAGCGAAGGCGCGATTCTAGGCCCAATGCGGCGCTGCAACAAGGACAAAAGTCGTCCGGACAAGCATTTCGAATTCGCTTCCACACCATTGATCAGAAAAGGATTTCAAGCTGTTTCACGGGTAACAAACGGAACCCGATAAACACCCATCGTCGGCGCCACAGTGTTAAACTCGCGCCCCTTATTTGTGTGGTAACTACCATTCGGGAGGCGACACCTTGAGCGAAGAAAACAAGCGGCTTGCACCAGAAACGCTGCAACAGGGCCTCGCCGACGTTCACCTCTCGGAGGTGCGTTCGCTGCTCTCGCTGCAGAAGCGCGTCGAAGAGCTCGTCGAACCGCTGGTCCGCGAACAGGACTCCGCTGACCTCGATGAAGCCAGCATCGAGATTCGGCAGCAGTATCGCCGGGAACTTCGCCAGAAGCTCAAGCTGATGCCGCCCAAGGAAGTCGCCTACATCCTCGAGTCGCTGGACCCCAATGAGCGCCTGGTGGTCTGGGATGAAGTCAAGGAAGGCGCCGACCCGATCCTGGCGATACTCTCGGACGATGTCCTCGAAGAACTGATCGACGACAGCCACTACCGCAACGAGAAGACGACGATCACCGCTTTTGAACTGCGTGACGGCCGTCTGAGCCAGATCGCGGTCAGCGGCCCGGAAGATCTGCAGAACGTTAAGCCGATCTGGGTGGACCTGATCGCGCCGACGAAGAAAATCCGCACCTGGATCGGCAAGCGCTTCGACGTCGACTTGCCTGATCCCGGTAGCCTGACCGACCTCGAAGCCAGCGCGCGATTCTATGTTGACGACGAGGGACACACGCACCTGCACTCCGACTTCCTG
>DPSD01000278.1:469-4923 GCA_003538495.1 Accumulibacter sp. | reverse complement strand
TTTGAAATGAGAACTGCTGCCGACGCCTCTGGCGCTATCCGATCGAAGGCCGATGGCGCACAATGGATGCCCTGCACCGCTGCCATTCTTGCCGCGGACCGATCCTTGCAAGGAGACAAGAGATGAAGAGTTTGATGATGTCCCTCAGTGCGGCCCTGGTGATGATGACCGCTGTTGCCGACGCCAGCGCCGTGACCTGTGCCGAGGGTGTGCGGCGCGCTGGCTGTGTCGGGCCGAACGGCGCGGTGGTAGCCCGCAAGCCGGTGGCTGCGGCACCGGCAACAGCGGTGGTGGTCGCCCCGGCGGCAAAGGCGGTGGTAATTGATCCGGCGCCCAAAGCGGTGGTGGTTACTCCGGCGCACGGCTGCCGCTATGTAAATGGGGCGAAGGTCTGCCGCTGATACCGGAACCCGAAGCGCCGCAACTGCCCGGCGCTTGACCGGGGCGTCGCCGACCGGACGCCTTCCAGCAACCCGTTACCAATCGTGACGCATGGTCGCTGCAGTCGCCTGTCCGTACCAAGGAAGCAGGAACGGCGGCTCGAAGCCGCCGTTCCCGTGCTGATCGGACTTCGATCAGGCGCGCGGCTTGCGGCGCATCGCACCCAGGCCAGCCAGGCCGATACCGAGCAGGGCCATGCTGGCGGGTTCCGGCACATTGCCACCGCCGACCGTACCAATTGCAACCACGCCTTGCCGGGTTTCAAAGACGGCCCCACTCAAGCGATTGACCGATTCCGTGCTATCGCCGGTACCGGCGCAATTGGAGCTGATCCCCTCGACACACCACCAGTTGATGCCGCTGCCGGGGGTTGGATTCTGAAACAGCGCATAGCCTGTGCCGCCGGTGAAGTCGAAGAGCAATTCAGTGGCCGTTGCGCTGAGCAGGTTGCCACTCACAGCCAACCCCGAATTGCCGGGATTGAGCAGCGTGAAGGGACCGCTGCCTTCGCCATTGTCGATGGTCAGGCTCCAGCCGATCACGTTGCCTGACGCCAGGACGCCGAACGTGCCGTCAGTCTCGACGGTACCGACGACCGACCCGGTAGCGATGGTCCGATTGACGTTGTAGACCGGGCCAGCCAGCGTGATGATGGGTGTTGCGACGAGCAGCGCCGCAAGGAATGACTTGAAGTTCATAGCGAAAGCTCCTAAGAAAAAGGCTGAAGAAAAGGTCGCAACTGGGTGTAAATACGGCCTTCCATGTTCCGTGGACCCACCCAATACTTGCCAGACTGACACAAAGCACAATCCATGCCCACTCTCGATATGATGTCCGCTACGTCAATTGTATCAATCGATTGCCTCTTCGCTTCGAGCTTCCGGATCAGGAATCCATCAGCCACCTGTAAGTTTTCCCGACACGCACCGGCGGACCTGACGCGCCACACCTGGCGTCCGGGTCGCGGGTGTAGCACACCTCGCGGCAGCGACGACTTCCCGCTACCGCCCTGGCGTAAATCATCGCTGTTGAGACTCGTCGCGAAGTGTGCTGGTTCCGTGATGGCGATGGGGTCTCCTCGATTGCCGCGCCTTCTCCCGCACGGGAAGCAGCGCGTCGTCTCCAGCCGGCCGCCGAGCCGCAGCAGGTCGCGGCGCCGGTCGGCGAGTCGCACCATCACATCGCTCTGCTCAGTTCACCAGCACCACCGCCGGCGGACTCCACGTTCCTTCTCCCGGTGGCAGGATCGACGGTACTTCGCTCCTCGGCCAGTAGAGCCGCATGACCAGGTAGATCGGGCCATTTGGCGCCGGGAGCCAGTTGCTCTTCCTGCTCGCACCCGGCGAGTTCTTCTGGATGTAGAGCGTCAGTGAACCGTCGGCGTTCTTCGTCATTCCCGGCAGCATCGTCGAGTTGATCAGGTAGCGGTTGATCGGGTTCTTGATCAGCAATTGCGTCTTGCCATCGTACATCGTCACCGACCAGAAGGAATTCACCGGCGGCAACTGCCCGGGCTTGAAAGTGAGCGTGTACCTGCGTTTGCCGCCGTCCAGCGGCTCGCCGTTGGCAAGCGTCCGGGTCATTGGGTACATCGCCTCGGCAGCATCGTTGCCGTAGATCCCGCCGCTTGCCGCGGCCGCCCGCTTCAACCAGTCGCCGTTGTAGAAAGCCCGGTCGCCGAACAGCGAACCGACTTTCCAGCCGTTGATATCCTTGTCACCGGTAGCCAGATACTGCTCGACCCTGGCGTGGCCGTCGCTCATGCCAAAGCCGACTTCCATCCGGTGTTCAAGCGACAGCTCCTTGAAGTCGAACTTCTTCCCCGCGCCGACACCGATCCGCGCCAGCCTGGCGCGGATTTCCTTTTCCTCGGGCCCGGCCGGCGCAAACTGCAGCGCAAAGTCGAGGTAGCCGAAGAAGCCCGTCTTGACCATCTCCTTGTCGATCTTCGGAAAGTCGATTGTCGGCGCTGCCGCAGGCGCTGCCTGGCCCAGGTACGCCGAGAGCGGTCGGACCCGGTAACCGGACTGCACTTCTACCACCTTCGGCATGTCCTCAGGATTGAACAGCTGGGTACGGTAAACCGCCAGCGAAAACATGCTGCCTGACCGGAAGACCTTCCTGATCCCCGGCGGCGTCGCGCCTTTCCAGTCGGGCCCGACCACCAGGTAGTCGCCGGCTTCGTTGCCGGTGGCGCGGCTGCCGATGTAGCCATAGTTGAACGTGTTGCCGTCATTGAGCATTACCGAGTAGTAACGCGCTTTGTCCACGGCGGGAACCGACAACACCATCGGCTCGGCGCGAAGGTCGAGCCAGACCAGTGAATACGGCGTGTCGCTGTTCGGCGTGATGACCGCGGTGTCCTGGTAGGTAAACACCCGCGCTTCGTTGAGGATCTGGTTGAAGGGGGCTTTGAACTGGCCCGAGTCGCGGTCAACGGCGTATTCGTACATTACGGCATAGTTCATCACGATCGGCAGGCCGTAAATGAAACCCTCCTCGGCGATCGCTTTGGTCTCGGTGATGCCGGGACGGTCCTGGTGCATTCGCTCGGCCTGCGCCACCGCGTCGTTCCGGGTGGCGCAGCCGCTGGCGAGCAGCGTTGCGGCCAGAGCCGTGGTCAGCGTGCTGTTCAGGAAGGTTTGTCTGGTGATTTGCATGGTTGGTCCTGAGTGTTGTCCGGTTGCCTTGTCTGCATTGTCGCACCCCATCGATCCCGGCCCGACGCCACCACTTGGAGAGCTGGTCTCGGGCCGGCCGTTGTCGGGTCAGCGATGGCGACTGTAGCAAAACCGCTCAGGGCTTGCCAGCATGGCGATGGCAAGGCAGGGGATTGACCGCCGCCGCCCTGACCAGAGATACTTCGACGGCCTTCGCCGCCGCGCCCCGTTCCTTGCCAGCCGTCTCGCGAAAGGCACCCACCAGGTCACCGAAAAGCGTTTTTCCTGTCGCCGCCCTGGGTCTTGTCCTGGCTGGCTGCGCCACTGATCAGCAACTGCTCAGCGGCGAGCAGGACTACGCGCTGCGGGTCGCCGTGCGGCGTGGACAATTCGAGATGTCGTGTCCGGCCGCAACGCGGCGGCCTGGCAATAGTTTCTCCATGCGCTGATCCGTGCAGCGATGCCCACCTGCGCGCATCCCGAAGGAACCGTCATGGAAGGAGATGGGCCCGGGAAAACAGTGCACCCGGCAGTACAGTTTGCCAAGCCGAGCGTGGCAGCGGCCGACGGAGCGCAGTAGAGCGACGCCGTCGGCGCTGCCGCCAGCCTTACCTCGGCGGGTTAACCACCACGTAGGTGACCGAACTCCCGGAATACTGCGGCTGATAATACGCGCCACCGCATTGCTGGTAGGTCACGCCAGCATGGACGTAAGGCGCGCAACGCGGCGGCAGCGAGTACACCATCGAACCGACGACCGCCGCCGTCACCACTGCCGCCGCGCCCACGGCAACGCCGGTCGCCACCGGGTTGTAGCGGTTATTCACATTGACGTTGACGTTACGATTGACGTTCACATGGGTGTTGCGGTTTACGTTCACGTTGGTGTTGCGGTTGACGCTGGTACGGGTATTCACGTTGGCGGTGGCCACCCGCGCGGCGTGCGCCTCGGACGCCGCCAAGAAGTCGTGCGCACCGACGGCCAGCAGTGACATCAGAAGGGCACGCGACCAGCGGCCGGCGAAGCATTTTTTGCTCTGGATCTGGCTCATCATCTCACCTCAATTCTTGTTGCCGGGCTGGCTGTCCAGCTCGCGAAAGACGATCTTGTGGGCGCTCTTCGGTGCGATGAAGCGAAACGCACTCTCCGGCAACTTCGGCGCCAGGTTCCAGCTCAGCACCGACGCATGTTGTGGCGCACCTTCTGCACCCTTGGTGGTAATGACGATCTTTCTCGGCAGCGGCGTCTTGCCATCCTGGATCCAGATCTGCCAATCGACGTCGTCCTGGCGGAAGGCATAGTGATCACACAGCGTTCCGCCGACGCGACTCTTGCCGAGGTAGATTCCGGAC
>DPSD01000278.1:0-197 GCA_003538495.1 Accumulibacter sp. | reverse complement strand
CTTGCCGAGGTAGATTCCGGACTTGACGTTCTGGGCCAGCGACTCCGGCGCCAGCAAGTCGGCCAGCGGCCACTCCAGGCCGTACTTCGTTTCGGCGAAGTCCAGCATCTCCCTGATCGTCCCCGGAGCCTTCACCGAAGCGTAGTAGTTCTCCAGCTTGCCGTAGAGCGTCAGGGTCTTGCCGTCGTAGTAGAACT
>DPSD01000470.1 GCA_003538495.1 Accumulibacter sp. | reverse complement strand
TTTCCACGCTGAATCCCAGAAGATAGAGCAGCATCCCAGACACCCCGCGCAGCGACCAGTCACGGCCCAGTAGATGGACGCTCTCGTTCGCCATCGCCTGCAGGGTGACGGAAGCCAGGGTAACGCCCAGCAGAGCCAGTCCGAGCAGCAAGACAAAGCAGTAGGGAAGGACGGCGGAGACCAGGAAGTGGCGTTTGGTGATGGTTCCGGGGTGGGCCAGGATGATGCACATCGCCTTTTCCAGGACCGAGAAGGCGACGGAACTGAAAAAGAGCATCGTCGCCAGCAGGACAGCGCCGATGGCAATACCGTTTTCCAGAAAGGCGGTGACGTCGGCCAGAACCACCCGGGACTGGCTCGGCACCACCCATTCCAGGTAGCGTCCAAGGGTCCGCAGCAGTTCTGCCTGATCCACCAGATGGGAAAGGGCGATCACCGACACGATCAGCAGCGGCAGCACGGAAAGCAGCGCATAGTGGGCGATGGCACCCGCTAGCAGAAGCCCCTGGTTGTTGCTGAAGCCGCGCAGCGTCTGCAGGGCGAAGGCCGCGGGGTGGGTGAGTACGTATGACGTGGGTTTGCTCAAGACGCGCATCTCGAGCCGCCTGTTCTGTGACCGTGGGCGGGCAATTTCCCGAGTCCGTTCGAGATTATCCATAAGCGAAAGGTCGTTAAGACTGAAACGAGCAGGAATGCCGGGAAAGTCGTCCCAGGCATCGTCAGCGGGCGAAGGGCCAGGCAGGGCCCAGGTCCCCCTCAGTCGGCCGACACCATGGCTGCAAGTCGTTCCCGCCAACCAGCAAGCGCGCGAAGTCCTCGGCGGGCAAGGGGTAACTCAGCTGAAAGCCTTGCCCCTCGTCACAGCGCTGCGTCTGCAGGAAGGCCAGTTGCTCGCGGCTTTCCACACCCTCGGCAATGACCCGTTGCTTGAGGTTTCTCCCCATGCCGATCACGGCGCTGACGATGGTAGCGTCATCCGCATCGGTGGCGATGTCGCGCACAAAGGACTGGTCGATCTTCAGGGTTCCAATCGGGAAGCGCTTCAGATAGCTCAGACTCGAATAGCCGGTGCCGAAGTCGTCGATGGCCAGGCTCACTCCCATCGCCTTGAGGGCTTCAAGTACCGATACCGAGGACTCGGCGCTGTGCATGAGAACACTTTCCGTCAGTTCCAGTTCGAGATAGCGGGAAGGCAAACCGGTCTCCTTCAGGATCTGGGCAACGCCTTCAAGAAAATCCGGGTGTCTGAACTCGACGGCCGAAATGTTGACCGCCACCGGCACCGCATGAAGGCCCGCATCCCGCCAGGCCTGGACTTGCCTGCAGGTTTCGCGCAGCACCCAGCGGCCAATCGGCACGATGAGGCCGCACTTTTCGGCAATCGCCACGAATTCCCCCGGGTAGACCAGTCCAAGTTCGGGATCCCGCCAGCGGAGGAGGGCCTCGGCGCCGGTCATGGCGCCTGAAACAAGATCGATCTGTGGTTGGTAATGGAGCAGGAACTCGTTCTGCTTCAGGGCGTGGCGCAGGCTGCTTTCGACGAACAACCGGCGCACCGCACGGGTGTTCATGTCGGCCGTGAAGAACTGGTAGGTGTTACGCCCATCTTCCTTGGCGTGATACATCGCGGTGTCCGCGTTGCGCATCACGGTATCCACGTCGCTGCCGTCATCCGGATAGACGCTGATGCCGATGCTCAAGGTCACATGGAGTTCGTGCCCGCCGATGAGGTGCGGCACGGCGGAAGCCGCGTGCACCTTCTCCGCAACACGAGCCGCATCCTGGGGTTGTTCGATGTTCGCCAGCAGGATCACGAACTCGTCTCCGCCTTGGCGGCATACCGTGTCGGTGGCGCGCACACACGCCACCAGGCGGCCCGCAAGCGACTGCAGCAATTCGTCGCCTACCACATGCCCCAGCGAATCGTTGATGTGTTTGAAATGATCCAGGTCCAGGAACAGCAGGGCGACTTGCCTGCCGTGCCGCTGGGCCAGACCGATGGCGTGCGAAAGCCGTTCGGTCAGCAGCAAGCGATTGGGCAGGCCCGTGAGAACGTCGTGCTGGGCCAGATGGGCCATCTTCAACGTCATGGCCCGCGATCGGCTGACGTCGCGGAAGACGATCACCGCGCCGGCGACCTGGCCGTAGCGGTTGTGGACGGGCGCGGTGGAATCCTCGATGGGCAACTCGGCTCCGTCACGGCGCACCAGAACACAATCGGCGATCAGCCCCACGTTCCTGTCCTCCTCGATGGCGCGTTGGGCCGGATTCGCAGCGGCCTGGCGTGTCGTGCCGTCGATGATCCTGAAAACCTCGGAAAGCGGCCGGCCCAGTGCATCGTCGCGAGACCACCCGGTCATCGCCTCGGCCACCGGATTCAGATAGCCTACGTTGCCCAGAAGGTCAGTGGTCAGCACCGCGTCACCAATGGAGTTGAGCGTGACCTGGGCCCGCTCCTTTTCCTCGAACAGGTCCTCCTCCGCCGCACGCCACACGAATTCCATCGACTTGCGCATGCTGATGTCTTCAACCGTCTGTACGTAAGCTTGCGCCGTCCCCCCGCCACCCAACGGGGCCGCGTTCACGCGCGCCCATATGATGCTCCCGTCTTCCCGAAGAAATCGGAGCTCCGACTGGAATGGCAGCTGACTGCGCGCCGCGGCGCGCCACTCGGCAAGAGCCCGCTGGCGATCTTCCGGGTGGAACGTCATACTCCAGTTCGTGCCCAGCGTCTGCGCGAGGCTGCGCCCTGATATCTTCTGGTACGCGGCATTGACATACTCGCAACGACCCTGCGCGTCGGAGGCGAAGATGCCCAGGGGAGAGGCATCGCTGATGGCGCGAAAGCGTGCCTCGCTGTTGCGCGGCACGCCCTGGGTTGCCTCTCGCTCAATGACGTCGCACCGGGTGCGTGGCAAGCAGTGGGGAGCGACATGGTCATCGGCGCTGCACGGCAAGGCCGGGCGCGCGGTTTCCTTGTCGCTCGCCGCGGAGAGGATCGGAATCAGGGCATTCGGCGCGGCCTGGACCGGTTCGGCATCGGCGGCATCGTCATCGTCATCGACGAGAAGCACCGTGGTCGGGAGATCGTTCATGGCCCGCGCCTCCACAGGCCGGATGACTTCATCGCTGGTCCATCTCCGTGTTCGTCGGTGGGGCGAGCCGTGAACTCCCGTTCATGGCTCGCCTCGGGCGTCCTTAGCGAGCCGGAACGATAACCACGGTGTCGCCCGTTGTATTACCTTTCGCGCCCGTGCTGCCCCTCGCACCTGTACTACCGGTTGCGCCGGTGCTGCCGGTTGCTCCCGTACCACCCGTCGCGCCGGTGTACCCGGTTGCGCCGGTGCCTCCGGTGGCGCCCGTGGCACCCGTGTATCCGGTGCTGCCCGTTGCCCCGGTACCGCCTGTTGCCCCGGTACCGCCCGTGGCGCCTTGCGGTCCGGGCGGGCCGGCTGGAGCCGAAATGCAAGCGCTCAGCGCAATTGTCATAAGGGTTACGACAGCCAGTTTCGAATATCTCATGGTGATTCCTCCTGTTGGGCTTACGAGAACTACCCGCCTCACGGTGAGCAATTTTCTGGAATTGATCAGCTTCCGTCGGCATCGATTAGCGTTGGCAGATCAGGCCATCGCTGCTACGGCAGCGGATCGGCAGCCGCCTTGCATGTTTCACCGCAAGGAGTAAACCAATTCGGCGCGTCACCGTTGTCCATGAGACTACACATGCTTTGCCGTCGGCTCTGTACGCCAGCGCACGGAGTCATCGCTCCTTTCCGATTAAGATTTGCGCGGTGGTCAAGTGCTCCAGCACGCGCGAATCAAGTCGATCCAGAGCATGCCTGACCGCCTTCAAGCCAAAACCTTTCGAGCTTTTCAACCACAAGGAACCAATGCCATGTCAAAAAGAGACGAATACATCGAGAAAATGAAACTTCAACTCGATGAGCTGAATACAAAGATGAGCGAACTGGAAGCCAAAGCGAATGAAGCGAAGGCCGACGCGCGCGAAAAGTACGTGGAGGAAATGGGCAGGTTGCGCCAGCAGTCACAGCTGGCTCTCACCAAGCTAGAAGAACTGAGACTTGCCGGCGAAGACTCCTGGGACGCCCTGGTTGCGCAAATGGAAAAGATTCGCGACGCCTTCGTTCATTCCTTCAAGTACTTCAAGTCGCAGCTCTAAGCTGAACCCCAGGACCGACGAGCGAAAACCCGTCTCAAGTCAGCGCGCGGCAACCCTGTCGGGCGTCACCTTCGGCAGCTAGCCGGGGCGTACTCCAGGTCCGGCGTCTTCTGATGTGCGTTTGGCAGAGCGGCCGCATGCTCGTCTCTGGCCACCTCGAAGGGCTTCGAGGCATGCATCCAACCCGGGGCCTGTCAATTTGCGGCACATTAAGGCCAGCGAATCGCGGCGTAATGCGGCCCGGAGAAGTGGCTGTTTTAGCGGTTTCGGACGGGTCGGTTTTACGCCGTTTTTAGGCTTCTTGCAACGTGGCAAGTGGCGACCGGAAGGGTGTCCAGGGGACCGTGGAATAAATGCCGGCTGTTTGGCGTTTATGCCGCGAAAGCCCCGTGACACCCTGGAGGTCGCAGACGCTGACGGCAGTTGCCGGGGAGGGTTTTTATCCCCGGCGGCTGCCTCACGGCGAGTGCGGGGTCTGGGGCAGCGCCCCAGGGTTTGCTCGCCGCTGAGGTCCTAACGCGTGGCGGTGGAAGACTTGGCCGCGTCGTGGACCGCCGTGGTCCGGCCGGGCGTCGTTGCTTCCGGCATGGGCCGCGGTTTGCGCCGGGTCTCGCCATCGAGAATGATCTGATAAGCACGGTCGCACAAACGGTCGAGCGTCGCCGCCCCCATCAACTTGTTGGGAAACGCCGCGCCCCACTCGTCGAAGTGCAAATTGCTGGTCAGCAAGGTGCTCGTGCGCTCGTAACGGGCATCAATCAGATCGTGGAAATCCTCAT
>DPSD01000466.1:1639-2826 GCA_003538495.1 Accumulibacter sp. | reverse complement strand
GGGGGAGAGCTATACGTGCTATATCCTGTCAAAAGGCAAGCGCATGCTTCCACTGCTTGACGCCCTGGATTTCTCCGAACAGCGTAAAATCTGCGAAGCCGAGGTAGGACAGCGGATTAGGGAATTAGGTATCGTCCCGAACAAGCTGAATGTTGATACCGTGTGTTCCACACAAAGCAGCGCACAAAACTGGATCAAAGATATCTCCGTTGCGGCCAAAGCAGGGAGAAAATGCAGTGAGCAGGACTGGTAACGTAGTCAGGGCATTCCCACTCGGAATGCATACGCCCCTGAAGACCGTGGCCTGACCCAAATGGCGCAATCAGCGCCAGCTTCGCCCCGTAGCGCGGAGTGTGCATCGCTCGATCACCTGCCGTCGGCAACGAAAACCGGAAACCGCTCACCCACATGTAAACAAGCTCCAAGCGACAAGGACACGGCCATGACCAGACTCTCCCCTGAACATCAGCTCACCGCCCTCCGCACCGTCTCCGCCCTCTGTGCCACGCTGTTCTCCAGCCTCGCCTGGAGCACCGCATGCAGCTACACCAACTTCTCGATCGGCAGCGAGTTCGTGGCCAAGGCGGGGCCGGTCAATGGCCAATACCTGTATTCCTTCCTGTCGCTGCGCTGCGGTCCTGACGGCCAGGTGATCGATGGTGGCATTGGCGGTGGCGGGGAGATCGAAGTCGGTTGGTATGAGCCGGCGAATCTGGAGTCCGGTCTGAAGAAAACCTTTGGCGCGGCGTTCGCCGAGAGTCGCGTCTTTGCCAGTAACTGCAAGTTGCACCTGCTGCTCGTCAACCGTCGTTATCCGGCTTCTCAGAGCATCGCCGGGGTGTCCATGGCCGATTACCCGGATACCACCGGCAGGACCACCTATGAAAACGTTTTCCCCGGGCCGTTGCTGCTCCCCTTCGGCACCAATATCCCGCCCCCCGGAAGCTGTGGCTGCTCTGGTGGCCTGGTCAAGCTGCCCGGATCGCCGCTGTGTGCGCCTGTTTGAGTCTGATCGCCGGCCTGCAGGTGCTGGCCAAGGGCGACGTCGAAAGCGCGCGGCTGGCAGCCTTTGCCGACGCGCATCTCGTCTGTCTTCTGGAGTACAGACGGTGAGCCCTTTTTTTGCTATTTTTGGACCGGTCGGTCCATAATTTCAGGAGTTCACGATGCCCGTATTGTTGCCGAAC
>DPSD01000466.1:1191-1544 GCA_003538495.1 Accumulibacter sp. | reverse complement strand
CCCGGATCGCCGCTGTGTGCGCTGCCGCTGGAGAAGAAGAAACCCGACTGGTGCATCGCCAACCCGATCGTTCCCGGCCAGGGCTGCAAGGTCCAGTGGGAAACCGATTATGCCTTTGCCGGCACCTCGCCCCTGGCCTTCAAGCGCTATTACGACAGTCAAAGCCCATATCACGTCGGCAGCGCCTCGCGCCGCAGCCTGGGCAACCGCTGGCGCCACCATTACGACGTGCTGCTCAATCCCGCGGCAGCGACCAATCTCGTCCTGATGCTGCGCGACGATGGTCAGATCCTCTATTTCCGACCCCGACCCGGCAGCGCAACCCAGTGGATCGGCGACGCCGACATCGTCGG
>DPSD01000466.1:0-963 GCA_003538495.1 Accumulibacter sp. | reverse complement strand
GCGACAGCGACGACGCCGTCGAGACCTACGACGCCAGCGGCCGGCGCCTCACGCGCACCGACCGCGACGGTCTCTCGCTCCGCTTCAGTTATGCTCCTGGCGCCAACACGCCGAGCCGCGTCGAGGACCACTTCGGGCGCCGTCTGACTTTCACCCATGACAGCCAGGGACTGCTCAGCGAACTGACCGACCCGGCCGGCCACAAAGTCATCTACACCTACGACGCCGCCGGCAACCTGATCACGGTCACCTATCCCGATGGCACGACCCGTTCCTACACCTACACCAGCCTCCCCGTTGCCGGCCAGGTCGAGCCTGCCTTGCTCACCGGCTTGACCGACGAGAACGGCGTCCCCTACGCCCACTGGACCTACGACAGCAGCGCCCTCGTCGCCAGCAGCGAACACGCCGGTGGCGTCGACCAGCACCGCCTGAGCTACCAGAAAGACGGCAGCGGCAAGATCACCGGCGCCACCCACACCAACCCGTTCAACGCCGTCAGTGAATACCGCTTCCAGGAAATCCTCGGCGCCCACAAGATCAACAGCATCAGCCATGCACTCCTTCCCGGCGTCACGCAGCGCTTCACCTACGACGCCAACGGCAACCTCAGCACGCGCACCGACTTCAACGGCCGCCTCGACACCTACACCTACGACCTTCCCCGCAACCTCGAAACCCGCCGCGTCGAAGCCAGCGGCCAGGCCGAAGCGCGCACTGTCTCGACCCAGTGGCACCCGGCCTGGCGTCGCCCGGTCAAAGTCGCCGAGCCCAAACGCCTCACCACCTGGATTCTCCACGGCGACAGCGTCGGCGGCAACGTCGTCAGCTGCGCCCCGAGTACCAACCCAGCGCTCAGCGTCGTCTGCCAGAAGAGCGAACAAGCCACCGCCGACGCCGCTGGCAGTAGCGGCTTCGCCGCCACTCCTAGCGGGCTCCCGCGGACCTGGACCTTCACCTACA
>DPSD01000675.1 GCA_003538495.1 Accumulibacter sp. | reverse complement strand
CGCGCTTGTCGAAGTCGGCGCCCTTGATGCCGAGCAGTTCGCGCAGGGTTTTTACCGAACCATGCTCATGGCCGACGTCGTCGCGCATCAGTACCAGTGCCTTCTCTGCTGGGTCGTGCAGCCAGGCGGCAAGTTTCTTTTTCCAGCGGGAGGTGGTGTCTATAGTCATCATCAGGTGAGCCTGGTGGCGTTGCTATCGAGAACGGTATGCACGGATTGCCAAACTCTGGTTTGATAAAGACTGGCGCGGCTCAGTGGCGGGATCGCGCGTGCCATCTCTGCCGGCAGCGCGCAGGGAAGATGTGCAATCACCCCAACCAAGTGCTCACGTTCTCGCAGCACCTTGAAGCGGATCTGGTTGGCCAGTCGTCCCTGACCGCCCCATGCCGCTCCACTTACGGCATGATGAGTGATAGGGTAGGCAAGCAAGTGTCGCGCGGCGAAAGTCCCCGGCGTAACCCCAGCAAGCGACAAGGCCGGTTGGGTGCGAAACGCAATCTTGATCCGCGCCAGCTCCTTCATGACTTGCCGCCAATTGCCCGTCACTCGGGTCTTCCAAACCAACGGGCCGCGCTGGTCTTCGCCAATGGCGTGTGGCCAATCGATGTCCAGGCATTCGATCAGAGGACGGGATATGGCGAGCTGTTGGAGATTGTCGCGAGTCAATGGCTTGAGATGCTGATGGGCGATTTGCAGCGAACCCCACCCGTTCCGGGCGCGCGAGCCGACTGTGCCGAACCAGGCCGCGAGCTGAAACAGCGCCTGCATATCGGCTTGGTGCTGAACAGGGCACAGCAAGCGAAGACTAGCCGCGGCCTTGTCGTCGATGGCAGTGCGCTTGAGCCCGCTGGTCATACCGAGCGCCGCGCTGCGTGCCACCTTGTCATATGTCAGAGGGCCGAAGCCGAGATACAGTTCGGTGCCGACAGGGCGACCAACCTCCGGGTGTGTCTCCCTGGGTTCGCCAGCCGGCCAGGAAGTCAGCTTTCCTTGTTCCCACGTCGAGAGCCGCAGCCGCAGCAGGGACTGATGAGATGGCGCCTCCTCCCCGTCGGATGCCGCAGTTCCAAACAGGGCATCTTCAGCATGGCGTAGTCTCTCAACATTGAAACCAGCCTGACGTGCCTTGACTACTCGCCACCACTGGCGAATCAGCGCCTTGAACGGTGGCGTTCGCCACTGCGCCTGCTGCGTGGCATCGCCGACAAACGCTGGCGTGGCGAAACTGAGGTCATACAGGAGGGTTGTTCTTGTCATGGATCCTTCCTCATCGGTTGCGGGTAGTCGGCCAACGTCCGGCCATGGGGTGGGCATGGCCTGGAGACCTTGTCAGAGTAATGGTTTTCGCGAGCGAGTGGGCCCGCTGCAAGCTTGTCGGTTGATGATCGCCGCGAGTCGGTGAGCCAGAGCGGAAGTCGCGCGCGAGATAATGCTACGTTTATTCCTTCACCTCAATGCCATCGTAACTGATGGAGGTTGGCCGCAGGCTCAGGCTGTAGCGGCGCGGCCGGCTGCCGCCGTCGCTGATCAGGTAAGGCTCGGCGGCCGGGCCGAGTTCGCCTCTGAGCAGCTTCCTGAGCTTCGACAGGTGCGCCGAGAAGTAGCCGCCGTCCATGCCCTTGCGCAGCGCGCGTTCGGTGTCGTCGAGGTCTTTCAGCGGGCCGGCGATCCAGCGCAGTTCGACCAGATAGCGCTGCTTCCAGTCGTTGTCGGGCAGTTCCTTGGACGGCGCCGGCAAGGCTGCTTCGCCGTGCTGCGCCCGGCGGGCGAAGACGCTGAGCAGCGCGAGTTCCGCGGGCGGCAGGGCAAACACTTTCCCGGCGGCCTCGATGCGGCGCGTCGCCAGGTCGATTTGCAGGCGCGCCGGAGCGAGCGCGCGGCGGGCGGCTGCGACGGTCTGGTTGTAGCTCGCCAGGCCGGTGAGCAGGGCTTCCGGCAGTCCGTGGCGCAGGCTGACGAAGGGCAGCTCGGCGAGGGTGACCTGCGCCTGCGCGCTGTCGACCAGGCGGCCGCCGGGCATTTCGATCACCCGGCTCGACGGCGTCGGGTAGTAGAAGCCGATGCTCGACTCGAATGGCTCGGAGACAAGGACGTGCGACAACCGGTCCTGCGGGCGACCGTAGAGCGACAGCGCGTAGCCGAGAAAGAAACCCATGGTCTTGCGCCCGCCGGCGATCGAGACGTGCAGCGCGCAGTCGGGGTCGGCGGTGAACCGGCGGATGATGCCGGTAATGCCGTCGGCGGCGCAGCGGTTGTCGTCGGGTGAGCGGATGTCTTCGAGCGGCTGGCCGTTGGCGTCTTCGAGAACGTGGATGGTTTCGGCGGCGAAGCGGATCGGCGGCAGCGCGTAGTCCTGGCACAGGCGGTGGAACCAGCCGGGCTCTTCCGAGAGCAGCGCCAGGCGCGCTTTTTCGGCGCCGCTGCGGGTGGTGATCAGGTGGATCTCGGTGGGGACGAACGCCACCCCCGAGGGGGCGACCGCCAGCGCGTACAGGGTCTCGGTGACGATCTGCGGCGACAGGCCGGTGACCGCCACGAGGATGCGTCGCGGATACTCGTTCGGGCTTTCGGTGATGTTGGGCATGGACTTGACTGATCGGCAGTTGAAGTGGCGATCATTGTGCTTCTTTTCGTCTCGTCAGCCGTGGATGGCAAGCTTGCGATACGGCGTCGCCGGGAAGTGGGTGCGAGCCGGTTCGAGCTGGTGCGGGGAGGTCGTCGGCGACGACGCTCAAGCCGGACTGAATGAAGCTGGTGCCACTTGTGATTTCAGCACGAAAGACTGTACATCCATACATAAAAAAAACTGTACAAATATACAGCTATCAGGTAGTCTTGCCCTCGTCGCAGTGGATTTCGTTCAATTGATCTCGACGGAGGAGTTACTTGCCATGAATCGCATCCAGAAGGGGTTTGAGCAGATCGCAGGGGTTGGCCTGGTGGAACGTCATCGCTGGGCGCTGGCCCAGGAGGTCTTTGGTGCGCCGCGGGTGGATGCTTCGGCCTTGCAGAAACCTGCTTGCTGGCGGAGAAAATCCCGCAGCCGCGCCGTGCAGCGCTGGCTTGGCTGAAAGTCACCCGCGGCCGGGCGGGGCGCGGCGGGGGCCATGCGCGCCGACGCTGGTCCGGTCGGGAGCATCGCTCTGGCGGCGCTGTCTTCCCGCATTTCACGGCCGGATCGGTTCCAGCCACCACGAATCGGTACCAACCGCCATGAATCGCCGGTGCGAGGCTGACGACCGCTGGCTCTCGCGCTTACGGCCGCCAGAACCTTCCTTCGGCAGCCCTGGTGTCCTGCTTCACCAGTCCGGGAAGGAGCTCCGGCGGCAGTTGCAGGCGTTCGAGCAGCGTTTCGCGGCTGATGTTCAACAGGGTCTGGATGGCCGCGAAGTCGTCGGGGATGGCTTCGTCGGTCCAGCCGTCGATCGAGTGACGCGCCAGGTTGACCGCCAGCCTGACGTTCTGCACGCGCGGCAGATGCGCGCTGCTGCTGTCCATCAGCGTGGTCAGCAAGTCGGGCAGGTGCCACTCCCGGCAAAGCGCCAGTTGCAGCTCGGCCAGCGGAAAACCGAGGACTTCCCGCTGCACGCCGCCGCTGCGCAGCGCCCGGTCTGACTGCAGCCGGGAACGGATGTCGATCGCCAGTTCGGGCGCGAAGCACCACAGCAGGATCTCGGCGAGGTCGCTGAGCAGCGCCGCCAGCGCCACTTCCTCGACGTTCATGTCGTGCCGGGCGAAGGCCCAGTCGTGTGCGTAGCGCGACGCGCGCTGCGTGCGCAGGATGACCTGCAGCACGCCGAGCAGCGCTTGCGGCTTGCGGCCGAGCGTCGCCTCGATGGTCTGCGGGTTCTCGAACTTGCGGAAGAATGGCTCGACGCCGAGCATCATCACCGCGCTGGCGATGTTGGTGATGTCGCTGCGCAGGCGCTTGCTGCCGAAGGACTGGATATAGGCCAGGACGCGGATCGCCAGCAGCGGATCCTGCAGCACGATGTCGGTGATGTCGCGGCCGGTGACCCGGTCGATGTTCTGGCGCGCTTCGTCGAGGCGACGGGCCGTCTGGCGCAGGACCGGCATTTCGGCGCTGCCGAACAGCTTCAGCCAGGCTGCGAGGTCTGCTGGCGCTGGCGGGCGTGGCGGTTGCGTATCGAGCATTGAGTTCGCCTTGGACAGGGCCGTCAGACCGGCGCACCGGGCAAGCGAGTCCTTGCCGGGGCGCACCCGGATTACAGCCCGATGGTAATCGCAGCGTGGCGACCCTGCAAGCGCGCCCGCGCGCGGCTCAGAAGCGCTCGTCTTCGCGCAGGTAGCGCCACTCTCCCGGCGGCAGCTTGCCGAGCGAGACGCTGCCGATGCGAACGCGCTTGATATCGGTGACCTGCAAGCCGACCAGCGCACACATCCGCGCGATCTGACCCTTCCGGCCGTCGTGCAGGACGAAGCGCATCTGCTGCTCGCTCAGCCATGACACCTGCGCGCGCGGCAGCTTGACGTTGTCGAGCGACAGCCCGTGCCGGAGCAGTTCCAGACCGTCGGCTGCCAGTTCGCCCTCGACGCGTACGTGATACTCCTTCTCCAGGCGCGAATCGCCGCCGGTCAGGCGGCGTGCGACGCTGCCCTCCTGCGTCAGGGCGAGCATTCCGCCCTCGTCGTCGTCGAGCTTTCCGGCGGTGGTCAGGCCGCGCAGGTGCGAGGCCTGGAAGGTGAAGGAAGTGTGGTCCTCGCTCCAGCGATTGTCGGCACGGATCAAGGTGGCGATTGTCTGGCGGCCGTCCTCGCCGGCACCATCTTCCACTTTGCGCGGCCGGTTGAGGATGATCGTGACGGTTTCCGCCGGCTGCCTGTTGGCGCTCTCCTTGATCCTGATCGTCGCCTTCGGGTTGACGCGCGCGCCAAGCCGGTTGACCACTACGCCGTCCACGCTGACCCAGCCGTTCTCTATCCATTCGTCGGCTTCTCGTCGCGAGCACTGCGCCATTTGACTGACCAGTTTCGCCAGCCGCGGCGATTCCTTCGGCAAGCCTCGCGGTGCGCTGGTCGTCGCGTCCGGCGCCTGCGCCACCGGCGAAACAGCCTTCGCTGCGGCCGGCGTTGGCGTTCGCCGATCCCGGCGTGCGGGCGACGGAGCTGGCCGGGGGCTCGCGGCGGGGCGGCCTGGCGCGCTGGGTGGGGCCGGCGCCGGGGCGG
>DPSD01000279.1:2430-5241 GCA_003538495.1 Accumulibacter sp. | reverse complement strand
GCATCGCCTCGACGCAGGTCTACACCCACCTCGACTTCCAGCATCTGGCAGCGGTCTACGATCAGGCGCACCCACGCGCCAGGCGCAAGACGGATTAGCGCCGACCGCCCGGTGCAAGCGGAGGGTCTGGTCTTTCGATGAACTCTTCCGCCGGCAACTGGAGCACGCGTTTGCCGCCTTTGCCGTGGCGCACCTTGAGGCACATGCGATCGGCGGCACTCTCGATGTCCCCCAGCTGCAGGGCGCAGACTTCCGACACCCGCAAGCCAGTGGCGTAGGTGGTCATCAACAGCGTTCGCCCGCGCAGCGTTCTTGCCGAGTCGATCAGGCGCGCGACTTCTTCGCGCGAGAGTATCTGCTGCAGGCGTTTGGGCGCCTTGGCCATCGGGATGTCGAAACCGGCTTCCGGGCGACCGAGCACCCGCCGATAGAGAAAGCGGAAGGCACACGAAGCTTGATTGACGGTCGCGTAGGCGAGCTTCCTGTCGCGAATCAAGTGCAGCAGGTAGGCCTGGATTTCCTCGACGCCGAGATCCGCCGGCGATCGGTGGTAATACTTCGCCAGCTCGACCAGCGCACCAATGTAGGCCTCCTGGGTCCGTGCCGCCATTCCCCGCAGGAACCTTCGGCTTCCTTGAACAGAGCGGTTTGCGGTACGATGGATCAACTCAGTGACCAGACGAGGGAGAGCAATGTCTACTGTTACGGTGGCAGATGCCAAGGCCCGCCTCAGCGACCTGCTCGCTCAGGTCGAAGCGGGGGAAGAGGTGGTAATCACTAGGCGTGGGCAGCCGGTTGCTCGGCTCAGTCAAGTTGAGAAGCCAAAGGAAGCCGTCAAGTCGCTCGCCGAGTTCCGAGCAAGGATGCCGCAGTGGCGTAAGCCGAGCGCAGACCTGCTGCGGGAAACGCGCGAGGAGAGCCTTTGAATCTGTATTTTGACACCAGCTTCCTCGCGCCACTCATCCTCCAGGAAGCCACGAGCGAAACAGTTGAGGCCTTCATCGCCACCCTGTCACCGGAGCAACTCTGCATCAGCCAGTGGACGCGGGTCGAGTTCGCAAGTTTGATCGCGCGCGAAGTGAGAATGGGAAGCTTCAGGCGTGACCAGGCGCTGACGGCCATCGTGCAGTTCGACGACATGGTTGAGAAGTCCTGGCGTGTAGTGGTTCCGAGCTCGGGGGATTACGAACTGGCCAAGAAGTATGTGCAGCGGTTTGAGACGAAGTTGCGTGCTGGAGATGCCTTGCACTTGGCCATCGCTCACAACCACGGAGCCAGTGTCCTCTACACGCTGGACGAGGGATTGCTTAAGGCCGCCGAACTGGTGAAGGTCTCCGCCTCCCGCGGCATCCTGTCGTGACTGGGCGTCAATAGTCGCAGGGTGTTCGGGTAGCACGTGCGGGAAAACCGTGTGACCGGTGTTCCCCGCTTCTCCGCGAAGCGTGGTCTGGCCCCGATCTTCGCGGCGCTCGTCGATGATCGCCAAGCAGACGACAACTGCCGTGCCAGGCTAATGACTTCGGCCTCACCAGCGTCGAGTTCCACGATGAGGAGCGGGTCGGGGACAGGACTCGCACGCACACGACGCAGCCAATCGGCATTCTGTAGCGATTGCGCACCCGGCTTGCCGCTACCCGCCACCTCGTTGAAAACCACTTGTGAACCCAGCATTCAGCAAACAAACGGGGGGGGAGATCGAGTTGATCAAGCAGCGAGAGCGCGACCAGCGGCCCCACATTGACCACTGCCCGCTCAAGCATCGAGAGCGAACTCCGCGCTCAACTCATCTTCATCGAGTGTCGCGACGGGCACACCGGCGCGCCGGGCAGCGAGGAGAAATTCCACTCGTCTCATGCCCGCAGGGTCTGCCGGCCTTGCCCGAACTCAAGCTGCCGACCTCGAACAAGTTCAGTGCCAGCATGAATTTTGCCTCGCTGGCCAGATGTTCGGGCAAGGCACCGGGCGACGCCAGCGCATCGAGAGGTAATTCAATCATCACCGTGTTCATCAGTCAGCCGTTCGGCAAGAATCTTTGCAGCGTGGTTCACGCAAGGCCGAAAACCGTGGTCTGTCCGTTCGCAGTAACAGCAGTAAGTCTAGCGGGTTGAAGTCCCGTCTGGGGAGTTGTCGGTACGCCCCGGTAGCATGAGGAAGCGGCGCCGTGGCGACACGGGGTCGTGAGTTTCCAACAGCAAGAGAGCAGGCCGTAACGCAAGTGAACCTATTTGTAGCCTCGTAAACGAAGTGGAGAAGCCGACCCTGTGGACAGAAAGGGAAGGCCGTTGGATGGGCGCTGGAATAACGGAAGTGGCGGTCATCGACTCACGGGGGTAGCAGGGATGGCATGTTCTCGAAGATTTACTGCCCAGTGCTGGAGACCCGTCTACGGGGGTGGGGAGACCACCGACCGCTGCGTATAAGGCAACGAAAGCGCAGCGGCTGCAGGCGGGAGTCGGAGGGGTTCATGGTACCGATCGAGATCGCGGGACAACATAACCCCGGTCGAGGGAAGGGACCCTACTTTGTTCGTGCAACCGAAGAGCGGAGGATCGAGGGATTGCCATGTCGCTAACCACCCCAGATACGATCAGGACGCTACAGAGGAAGCTTTATGCCAAGGCCAAACAAGAACCGGCCTACCGCTTTTACGCGCTCTACGACAAGATTAGCCGGGAAGACATCCTCAGTCATGCCTGGCGGCTTGTCCGGTCCAACCGCGGCAGTCCTGGTATTGATGGGATCAGCTTCGAGGCCATAGAAACCGGAATTGGGGTAGAAACGTTCCTGCAGGACCTGGCCCGTGATCTGAAA
>DPSD01000279.1:0-2132 GCA_003538495.1 Accumulibacter sp. | reverse complement strand
GTACGGCGCGTCATGATCCCCAAAGCGGACGGCAGTCAGCGCCCGCTCGGGATACCGACGCTGCGCGACCGGGTCGCGCAAATGGCCGTGAAACTCGTCATCGAACCGATCTTTGAAGCCGATTTCTGCGAGCATTCGTACGGATTCCGGCCGAAGAAATCGGCCCACGATGCTGTGGATGACATTGCCAATGCGCTCTGGGCCGGCTACACCCAAGTCATAGACGCCGATCTGTCGAAGTATTTTGATAGCATTCCGCACGCCAAGCTACTGACCGTGGTGGCCGAGCGCATTGTCGATGGGGGGATTCTGCACCTCATCAAGCAATGGCTCAAAGCCCCGGTCATCGGCGAAGACGACAACGGAGTGAAGAAGACCGTGGGCGGTGGGAAAGCCAATCGTCAGGGGACGCCGCAAGGTGGCGTGATTTCCCCGCTGCTGGCCAACTGCTACCTGCATATTCTCGACCGCATATGGCAACGGAGGCACCTGAAGGGCAAGTTGTCCGCACATCTCGTGCGTTACGCGGATGACTTTGTCGTCATGTTTCGAAAAGATGTAGAGGAACCGCTGAAAGTGGTGCGGCATGTCCTGGAACGTCTGGACCTCAGTCTCAATGAGGCGAAGACCCACATCGTGGACGCCACTCAAGCAAGCTTCAATTTCCTGGGTTTCACGATTCAGATGAGTCGAGGGGCCAAAACCGGAAAACCGTACCCGAACGTCCGGCCAGCCGATAAATCGCTGAAAAAGATCAAGGCGAGGCCGACGGAACTGACGGGCCGGAATCTGACCCCCATCCCTTTGAGTGACGTCGTGGGAAACGTGAACCGCAGCCTGCGAGGCTGGGCGAACTACTTTCGCTACAGAAACTCAAGCGAGGCGATGAGCAAGGTCAGACAACATGCGGAAGACCGGTTGCGAACCCACTTGATGAAGCGCCACAAGATTCGGATGCGGAAGGCGGCTCTCTGCCGTTTTCCTCGCCGCGATCTCTACGAGCGCTACGGGCTGTACAAACCTCCTACGGTCGCGGGCTGGAAATCGGCGCACGCCTTGGCGTGAAGAACATCGGAAAGCCGTGTGCAGGAGAACTGCATGCACGGTTTGATGAGGGAGGGCAGGCGAAAACCTGTCCTCCACTCTACCCGATTTCACCGCCGATTTCACCCCGCTTCTGCGTGCAGACGAACTCCTAGCGCACGGGCGACCTTGAGCACCGTGGCGAAGCTCGGATTGCCGTTTTCGCTGAGTGCCTTGTACAGGCTCTCGCGGCTCAGGCCAGCATCCCGCGCGACCTGCGACATGCCTTTGGCGCGAGCGATGTCGCCGAGCGCACGGGCAATACCCGCTGCATCGTCCGGTGCCTCGACGAGCCATGCATCAAGATACGCGGCCATCTCTTCGGGCGTGCGAAGTTGTTCGGCTACGTCATAGACCACAGTCTTGGTCTTCGTGCTGGCCTTGGTGGGTGACTTGGTCATTTGGGCACTCCTACAGGCTTCGGGCTAGGGCAATGGCGGTCTTGATGTCCTTCTGCTGGTTCGACTTGTCGCCACCGGCAAGAAGGACGATGAGTTCTTCGCCTCTTTCTGTGTAGTAGACCCGGTAATCCGGACCCACATCGATCTTCAACTCGGACACGCCATCGGTCAGGGCGCGATACCGACCGGCGTTGCCGTGCACCAACCGATCAACACGCACTTGGATGCGAGCACGTACGGTGCGGTCTTTGAGGGCGTTGATCCAGTCGAGGTAGACCGTAGTCAGCTGTACGCGCATGCGCACAGTGTAGCCCACGGGATACGTTTGTCAACCGCCCTGTCTTCCTTGTGAGGCCGAACGTCTGACATAACCGGCGCTGCGCGGCTTCATCGCGCAGCGTCCGTGTTGATGGATGGGTTGGGCCTCAGATGTCCCATATCTCGCCCTTCCGATAATATCGCGCCTTGCTTCTATGTGAGCGACGGTCAATACACCCCTATATAGCACTGGGCGGGGACAACAAGTTGCGGTAGGATTTTCTATCTTGGCATCTCCAGTGCCAGCAATAGCAAGAATCCAATAAAGTCAGGGGGATATATTCATGGGGCTGTTCGATTTTGTCGCCAAACAGTTCATCGACGTCATCC
>DPSD01000076.1 GCA_003538495.1 Accumulibacter sp. | reverse complement strand
CGGAAGTGCCGCTTGACCGCCTCCCAGGCGCCGCGAGCGGTGATCCCCATCTTTTTGTGGTCGTAACCGACCGAACCACCCGAGGCAAAGGCATCGCCGAGCCAGAAACCATAATCGATGGCGATCCCGTTGGCGATATCCGAGAAAGTCGCGGTTCCCTTGTCGGCGGCGACCACCAGGTAGGCGTCGTCGCCGTCACGACGACGGACGCCGCGCGGTGGCACCACCTGGCCATCGACCAGATTGTCGGTGAGGTCGAGCAGGCCGCGAATGAAGGTCGTATAGCAGGCAATGCCCTCGGCCTGGAAGGCTTCGCGCTCGGCGACGGGTGGCAAGCGCTTGCAGACGAAACCGCCCTTCGAGCCCAGCGGAACGATCACCGCATTCTTCACCATCTGTGCCTTGACCAGACCGAGCACCTCGGTGCGGAAGTCTTCCATCCGGTCGGACCAGCGCAAGCCGCCGCGGGCGACCTTCGCACCGCGCAGGTGCACGCCTTCGACACGCTCGCTATAGACGAAGATTTCGTACAGCGGCACCGGTGCGGGCAGGAACGGGATGTCTCTCGACGACAGCTTGAACGACAGGTAGTCCCGGCTCTTGCCGTCAATCGCCGACTGATAGGCATTGGTCCGCTGGGTCGCTTCAATGACCGTCTGCAAGGCGGCCAGGATGCGGTCGTCGTTGGGATTGCTGACCTGCAACAAGGCCGCGCTCAGTTCGTCGGAAATCGCTTTCGCACGCGCGTCGTCCGCCGCCGGCGAGAACAGCGCTTCGAACAGGTCGACCAGTCCGCGGGTAATCCGGAAATGACTTGCCAGGCATTGCTCGATATAGACCTGGCTGAACGGTAGCCCGGCCTGCCGCAGGTAACGCCGGTAGGCACGCAGGATGCTGATCTGCCGGCCGTTGAGACCGGCCAGCAACACCAGGCGGTTGAAACCGTCATTCTCGGCCTCGTCGCGCAGCAGTCTTTCGAGCAGCTCGATGAAGGCCTGCCGGGTGGTATCGTCGTCCAGCGCCGCCGCATCCGGCAACTGCACAGCGAAATCGGCGATATGCAGGTCGCTCTGGGGGAGGTTGAAGGGTTGCTCGGAAAGCACCGTCAACCCGAGGTTTTCGAGAATCGGCAGGATCGCCGACAGCGGCCGAGGGCGGCCGCGGCGGAACAGTTTCAGGTGCTGGTGGGCGCCGTCGTCGCCTTGCGCCGCGCTCAGCTTGACTTCGACGCGACCACTGTGCTCGGCGACTTCGAGGCGCTCGAGATCGGAAACCGCCGACGCCGGGGTAACCCGCTCCTGATAGAACAACGGCAACTCCGGCGCGTAGCGACGCAACAGGACGTTGCCACGCTCCTCGCCGTAATGCCCGATCAGGTTGTGCTTTAGCTCGTCGGCCCAGCCACGAACGATGCGCGCGACCTGCCTTTCGATCGCATCGGCGTCGTAGCTATAACTGGTGCCAACGGGCGTGTGGACGATGAAATGGAGCCGAGCCAGCCGCGACTCGCCGAGCATCACGAAGAATTCGACGTGGTCGGCAGCCAGTGTTTCGTGCAGCAGCGCCGATATCCGTTTGCGGAGCTTGGTATCGAAATGGTCGCGCGGCATATAGACCATCGCCGAGACGTAGCGTCCCCAGGCATCGTTGCGCATGAAGACGCGTACCTGCTCGCGTTCGTACACCGAAACGATGCCGCGCATGATCGACACCAGATCGTCTTCGCCGATCTCGATCAATTCATCGCGCGGATAGGTCTCGAGGACGTTGACCAGCGTCTTGTCGCGGTGGCTGCGCGCGGCGAAGCCGATCGCTTCCCTGGCAGCGGCAATCTTGCGCCGCAGGAGCGGTATGTCGGTCGCAGCAACGTGGTAGACGTGCGCCGTGTACAGGCCAACCAAAGCCCGCAGGCCGACCAGCTGGCCAGTGCCGTCGTAGCGCTTGACGCCAATGAAGTCGAGGTAGGCCGAGCGATGAACGGTCGATCGGGCGTCGGTCTTGACCAGAATCACCGGCAGCGGGTCTCTCGCCAGTTCGGCGACGGCGCCCGGAATTCCAGCCAGGCACCGGCCAAAGCCCGGGTGGTCGGCGTGCCGCAGGATCCCCAGGCCACTGTCGGCAACGCGCGCCAGGGCGTTCTCGCCGGCAGCGACGCGGTAGTCGGCGTAACCGAGAAAGACGAAGTTATTGACGCCGATCCACTGCAGGTACGCCGCCACTTCGTCACTGTCGGCGGTCTTCGCGGCGACCATCTCGTCGTAAGCCTCGCGCATGCGCTGATGCATGGTCGACACATCTTCGACCGCAGCGCGGACATCTGCGAGAGCGCCCGCGACTTCCTGACGCAACTGCGCCAGCAGCGCGGCATCGCCGACACGATCGATCTCCAGGTGAATCCAAGATTCCGCACGGCTGCCGGCGGCGCCACGCGCCTGCGTACGCTGCAAGCCGCCTTCGGCGCTGCGCTCGGCACTCAGTACCGGATGCAGCAGACGGTGAATGACCAGGCCATGACGCGAGACGAGCATGGTGATCGAATCGACCAGGAAGGGCATGTCGTCGGTAACGATGTCGATCACGGTGTGCGGAGAGTGCCAGCCGTGACGGTCGAAGTCCGGCGTATAAAGAGCGATGGCGGCTTTTTGCGGCAGTCGCGACTCGCCCAGCCGGAAATGCTGGACGGCCGCGCCAAGAAGCTCCTCCGGGCTGGCGTCAAGCGCGTCGTTCAGTTCGACGTCGCCGAAATAGCACTCCAGGAACTCGTCTACGCGCGCCGGCAGATTCTGTTCCTCGGCGATCTCGCGCAGGTTGCGGCGCAGGTTAAGGGTGGTTTCTGTAAGCATGACCATGCAGCTCTCCTCTTTCTGGATCCCTGGTGTGATGTGAAGCCAGGTGGGCAGCTTTACCAGTGCAGGCGCAGTGGTGGCCGCTGATCGCTGGCGGCAACGCCGGTGGGCCAGCCAGCGGCCGATCGACTTGTGACGAAGCGTTCAGTGATGCAGGATCTTGGCCAGGAACTGTTGTGCGCGCTCCGAACGAGCCGCCTCGAAGAAGGCGTCCTTGCTGTCGTCCTCGACGATCCGGCCCTGGTCCATGAAGATCACGCGCGTCGCGACCCGTTTCGCAAAGCCCATTTCGTGCGTCACGCACATCATGGTCATCCCCTCCTTCGCCAGTTCGGTCATCACGTCGAGCACTTCGTTGACCATCTCCGGATCGAGCGCCGAGGTCGGCTCGTCGAAGAGCATGCAGATCGGGTCCATGGCCAGCGCTCTGGCGATCGCCACCCGCTGCTGCTGTCCGCCGGAAAGTTGCCCCGGGTACTTGCCGGCCTGTTCGCTCAGACCAACGCGTTCGAGCAACTTGGCTCCCTTGGCGCGAGACTCTTCCTGGTTGCGCCCTAGCACCTTGAGTTGGGCAATAGTCAAGTTGTCGATGATGCTCATGTGCGGGAACAGTTCAAAGTTCTGGAAGACCATGCCGACCGTCGAACGAAGCTTCGAAAGATTGGTCTTCGGATCGCCGACGGAAACGCCATTGACGATGATTTCGCCACTCTGAAAGGGCTCGAGGCCGTTGACGCACTTGATCAGCGTCGATTTTCCCGAACCCGATGGACCGCAAACGACGATCACTTCGCCTTTCTGGACCTGCGTGGTGCAATCGGCGAGCACCTGGAAGGAACCGTAATGCTTGCTGACCTTGTTCATCGAAATCATCGAAAATCTCCTCAAGTCATTACCGCAAGCGGCCTCAGGCCACCTTGAGCTTGTTCTGGTAGTGGCGAACGATTCGCGACGCGGTAAAGCAGATCACGAAATAAACCGCGCCGGCAAAGAGCAGCAACTCGACCAGCCGCCCGTCGCGATCGCCAACCTTGTAGGCGGCACCGAAGAAGTCGGCCAGCGCCGAAACATAGACCAGCGAGGTATCCTGAAACAGGATGATCCCCTGCGTCAGCAGCAAGGGCACCATGTTCCGGAAGGCTTGCGGCAGGACTACCAGGCGCATCGACTGGCCGTAGGTCATGCCGAGTGCGCTGGCCGCCGCCATCTGGCCCTTCGGAACCGACTGGATACCCGCGCGGATGATCTCCGAATAGTACGCCGCCTCGAACAGCGCGAAGCCGGTGATCGCCGAGGCCAGACGAACGTCGGATCCGCGCGGCAAACCGAGAAGACTCTCCAGCAGGCTCGGCACGATCAGAAAGAACCACAGCAGGACCATCACCAGTGGCACCGCCCGAAAGAGGTTCACGTAGGCAGCGGCGAGCCACGACAGCGGCGTTATCGACGACAGCCGCATCAGCGCCAGCAGCGTACCCCAGACGATCCCGACGAGAACGGCGGTCGCCGTGATCTGCAAGGAAATCACCATGCCGTCCCAGAGAAACGGCAGCGCACCGGGAATCGAAGACCAGTCGAATTCATGCATCTCACTTGCCTCCGATGTAACCGGGAACGCGGACGTGCGCTTCGACCCAGCGCATCCCGAACATGACCACCACGTTGATCAGCAGGTAGGCGAGGGTCACCGCGATGAACGATTCATAAGGCTGCGCCGTGTAATCCACCAGTTGCCGGCCCTCGGCCGCCAGCTCCAGCAAGCCGATCGTCGAACAGACCGCCGAGTTCTTGAAAATATTGAGGAATTCGGACGTCAGCGGCGGCACGATCAGGCGGACTGCCATCGGCAGCAGAACGAAGCGGTAGGTTTGCGGCAAGGTGAAGCCCATCGCCAGACCGGCGTTCTTCTGTCCCGGCGGCAGCGAGTTGATCCCCGAGCGGACCTGTTCGGCGACCCGCGCACTGGTAAACAGAGCCAGACAGACCATCGACGCAAGAAACTGCTGGACGATCGGGTTGGTCTGCTTCAAGGCATCACCCCAAGCGACGGGCAGCAACTCGGGCATCACGAAATACCAGAGGAACAGCTGCACCAGCAGCGGGATATTGCGAAAGACCTCGACGTAGGCCGTCGCGAAACCCGACAACCACCTGTTCGGAACCGTCCGCAAGACGCCGACCACCGCACCAATCGCCAGCGCGATCAGCCAGGCAGACAGCGACAAGGTGATGGTCATCTTGAAGCCGTAAAACATCCAGCCGAGGTAGGTGTCGTCGCCGGTCGCCGTCGGCTGCAGAAAAACGCCCCAGTTCCAGTTGTAAGCCATCGGTGCTTCTCCTCGGAGCAAGACGCGAGCGGCCTGGTCGGCGCCCGCCCTGCGATCGGCTACAAACA